>NZ_KV880643.1 GCF_001907695.1 Thalassospira sp. TSL5-1 | reverse complement strand
TACCTTTTTGCCAAAAAAGAGCAAAAAAACGAGCTACGCAAAAATTTTGCGCTCAAACGCAAATCGGCATCATGAATGAACCCGATAAACGACGTTATGACGGCTTTTTTGCGCCACCTGTTTGCCTCGTTAGGTATCCCGCGAAACAATAGGGTGAAAAAGGTGAATGAAAACAGACTCCCCCCGCCAAAGTCGGCCTCACGCCCGCCCACCCGAACGAAAAACACCCGCAGATCCGCCATGTCAGGATGATTCTCCGATAAATCCCACCCGATAGAGGTGATAGACATTCAGACAGATGGCAAATCTTTGAGCCTAGGGAATGTCCGACTGTTTCCGGTGCGGACATATTGGCCAAACGCCGCCATGTGCGAGAGCATCTGGATCATTTGCGCCAATTTGTGATGCTTAAACCGCGTGGTCATACAGAACAGATATGTATGGTGTCCTGCAGATTGAGCCCGGCTTGCGGGTACTGATTTGGCGGTGCTGTTTTTACATAACGAGTGTTATTGGACCATATATGGCCCTGCCATGATCGCACGGGTGAGCGGCACGATATATAATTGTGGGCAAAGTCAATTTTGGCTGGACGATGATGACGAGATTGAGCGCGGATTTCGGCCTCATTAGAATGGCGTCACGCCAGTCAATCAGGCGTCGTTACCGACACGGGCAACACGCAAACATTCGATCAGGCTTTTGCAGGAATCAGAAATATGTTGATCAAGCAGGGACACGGCCAAAGAGACATTTCCCGAACGGCAGGCATCCAGAATATCATGATGTTCGCGCTCGGCCCGTTCGGTTGCGCCTGAAAGGGCAAGCTGCGCGCGGGTGAAACGCACCGTGTTATTACCAATCGTGCGCACGATTTCCAATGTCTTGGGACGGTTCGAGGCCTGATAAAGGCGTTCGTGGAACTGACGGTTCAGTTCCCCCCAGCGGGCAATATCGCCCGCCCGCAAGGCCTCGTCATAAACATCGAGAATTTCGCTTGCTGCCCGAATGTCATCCGCACTGAGACGCGGAACCGAATGACGCAGCAATTCACATTCCAGAAGACGGCGAACTTCAAACAGTTCTTCAATCTCGTCAAGCGAGAGCTGGGCAACAATCGCACCCTTGTGCGGCTGAAATGTTACCAGGCCTTCGGCATCAAGACGCTGCAAAGCCTCGCGCACGGGAATACGTGAGACATTATATTCGATAGCTATCGCATCCTGGCGTAATTGCGTACCGGCCAGAAAGTCCCCCGACAGGATACGTTCACGCAGGTCTTCTGTAACCTGATCCGTAATTGTACGACGGGTAAAGCGCGGGGAAGCTACCATAGTGTTTACGTCTATCTAATTGCCGAACCAAAACAGCCCATCACAAGGAATTAGCCATTCCAGATACTCATAACGGGGCCACTGGAATGTGGCAATAAAATTACCGGGTTTGCCGCAAATCTGGTCAAAATAACCCCTTCCCGGAGGTTATTTGACGACAAAACCGTGTGCATAGGGATCGCGATCATCAATAAAAATCGTGTTCAGCCCGTGCATGCGCGCCCAACCGGCAACCGATGGCACGATTGCCAGATAGTCACCAACCCGGGTTTGCTCAACAACATAGGCCTCGAATTGAGAGCCAATAATGCTTTCATGGACAATTTTACCATCCGCTGGCAAACGACCCTGGGCTGCGAGTTGGGCTAGTCTTGCCGATGTGCCGGTGCCGCAGGGTGAACGGTCAATGCCCTTGTCACCATAAAAAACGGCATTGCGGTGCGTGCTGCTTTCCTGAGTGGGTGTGCCCGTCCATTGAATGTGGGACAACCCATTGATTTCGCGATGCAGGGGATGCACGAAAGTTTCAATTTCGTTGAGGCGCTGGCGCAATTGCGGGCTAAGGCGTTGAAAATCGCCAACGGAATAATCGGCCATGTCGCGGAAGTTTTCCTGCGGCTCGACAATGGCATAAAAATTCCCGCCATAGGCAACATCGACCGTAAGGAGGCCCAGTTCCGGGCAGTCAACCTCGATCCCTTGCTTGTATAGAAAGGACGGAACGTTGGTAAGGCGAACCTTTTCAACATAGTCGCCGACCTGTTCATATTCGGCGACAACCAGACCCGCCGGGGTATCGAGCCGCACGATGCCGGGCGTTTTGGGTTTGATCAGCCCTTGTTCAAGGGCCATTGTCACCGTACCAATCGTGCCATGACCGCACATTGGTAAGCAGCCCGATGTTTCGATAAACAGGATGGCAACATCACAATCATCGCGGGTCGGCTCATACAGAATAGAGCCCGACATGATGTCATGTCCGCGTGGCTCAAACATCAGGCCGGTGCGGATCCAGTCATATTCGGCCAGGAAATGCGCACGCTTTTCGCGCATATTGGCCCCGACAAGGCGCGGCCCGCCGCCAGCGACAATGCGCACCGGGTTACCGCAGGTATGACCATCAATACAAAAGAAACTATGCTTTGCCATTTATGGCGGGCTCCGGCTTAAAAGCGGTTAATACGATACGGGGTCATGTCGATGCTGGCAGGGCGCCCGACCATCAGGTCAGCCAGCAGGCGGCCGGTGGTTGCGCCCATTGTCAGCCCCAGGTGGCCATGACCAAAAGCAAAATAGGCATTATCATGCCGGGGGCTTGCAGAAATAACCGGTTTTGAATCCGGCATTGAAGGGCGAAAACCCATCCATTGAGTACCACCCTCATCGCGCAAGCCCTGCAAAACCTGCTGGCCCTTTTTGAACAGGGCCGAAGCCCGGCTGTAATCGGGTGCCGCATCCAGCCCGGCAAGCTCGACTGCACCGCCGACACGAATACCCATTTCCATGGGGGTCAAAACAATGCTGTCATCCGGGCTGATCACCATGTGATTAAGCGTCACACCATTATAAGGAACAGTCGTGTTATAGCCCCGTTCGGTATCAAGCAGCACATTGCTGCCCAAACGTGCCGCAAGATGGCGCGACCAGGCACCACAGCAAACAACCACATGATCAAACGGGATATTATCGCCCGCCCGATTGATGGCAGAACGCGGGCGGCCCGCCTGATAGACAAAATCGGTAATATCAGCAGTTTGGAATTTTCCGCCGCGATCCAGAAACAACTGATAAAGGCCGGTGACGATTTTATAGGGGTCAAGCACCCTGCCCCAGTCTTCTTCCAGCACGCCACAGACGAAACCGGGTGCCAGATCTGGTTCGCGGTCATAAACCTCGTCCCGCGAAAGATCGGTCAGGCGCACCCCGTTACGGCGGCGCAGATCAATAGAATAATCATCGCCCCGACGCCCCTGTTCGGAGCGATAAACCGCCATCGCACCATCCCGGAAAACGGCATCCTGCAATTTGGCATCCCGAATAAGGGGATCATAATCATCCCACGCCGAGTGCAAAATGGCGGCAAGTTCGGTTGCAATCTGCTCCACCCGGTTGCGCCGACCGGCAGCCATAAAGCGCAGCAGCCAGGGCAGCATTTTGGGCAAATAGGACAAACGAAGGGTTAACGGCCCGTTCGGGTCCCGCAACCAGCCGGGAACATTTTTGAGCGTGCCGGGCATGGAAATGGGCGCACATTCACTGACCGCAAGACCGCCAGCATTGCCAAAAGACGTGGCACGCCCCGGTTCGCCCTTATCGGCCAGGGTAACGGCAAAACCGTATTTTTGCAGGGCAAGACCGACATTAACCCCCACAATCCCGGCACCAATGACAAGAACATGTTGCGGGACAGACATCGGAACCTCATCACCCTGAAAAATAACAGCAAAATAATAGCCTCAAACCGGCATGGCAGCTTTTCTGCCTGCCGGTTTGAAACTTATATGCAGGCGTTAGCGACACAAAATCACAGGGACGGACGTGTGTCGATGGCCTTTTGAATGATTTTGGTGATGGCTTCGCGTTCCTCGCCCACCAGGGTCAGGCGCGGCGCACGCACATATTCTTTGCCAACGCCGGTCATGGCCTGGGCGAGCTTAATATACTGAACCAGCTTGGCATGCACATCCATGTGCAAAACCGGGGTGAACCAGCGGTAAATTTTGACCGCTTCGGCGTATTTGCCCTCGGTCAGGAGCTTCCAAAGGCCAACAGATTCTGCCGGGAAGGCATCGGTAAAGCCGGAAATCCAGCCTACAGCCCCCAAAACCTGGGTTTCCATAACCAGATCATCCATGCCGCAGAACAGAACAAAACGATCGCCACAGGCGTTATAAATGTCGGTAATACGGCGCGGATCACCCGAGCTTTCCTTGATCGCAACCAGATTTTCAACATCGGCAAGCTGGTTGAATTCTTCGGGTTTGATATCGATGCGATAGGCACCCGGATTGTTATAAATCATGATCGGCAACGCGGTTTTGGCCGCCACAGCACGGAAATGCGCCAGATTTTCGCGGGTATCGGCCGTGTAGATCATACCGGGCAGAAGCATCAGGCCATCGGCCCCCAGTTCTTCGCATTTCTGGGCATATTTAATCGCCCCGGCCGTTGTGGTTTCGGCAACGCCGGACAAAACGGGAATGCGACCCTTGGTAATTTCGACAGCCAGCTTAAGGACGGCAATCTTTTCGTCCATTTCGAGCGTCGTATTTTCCCCGACCGAGCCGAGCATAACCAACCCATCAACACCGGCATCAATCAATGCTTCGATCTGTTTGGCCGTCATATCAAAATCGATAGAGCCATCTTCAAACATCTGGGTCGCAACTGCGGGAAACACACCGGTCCAGCTTACCTGCATCACAAAATTCCTTTTATCCGATACGCGGCCACGCCCGACGGGAACGCCCGCTGATTTACCTGACACCAGATATCGCACATATGGATATTGTATACAATCATAAAAATGAAGAAAGTGATGCCTGTGCCTCGTTACCTGAAACACCGTCATCATTCATCCTTATGGCGTGGAATTACCCCTCGATAACTTTAAGGGTCTTTTGCACCACAACAGCATCGCACAGTTCCTTTTCAACCAGTGCATAGGCATTGTTTGCGCAGTTATTTCTAAATTCGTTGTTTTCCATCAAACGTTCGATGGCATCGGCAAGGGCTTGGGCGTCGCCCAATTTAACCAACAAGCCAGTATCGTTGTGCCGAACAATCTCGCGGCACCCCGGTACATCGGTGGCGACCATCGCCAGGCGACAGGCTGCGGCCTCGATCAGGGATTTTGGCAAACCTTCCCGCCACGACGGCAACACCGCCAGATCAGCCCCCTGCAACAAAGCGGGAATATCACTGCGCTTGCCCAGCCATTCCACCAAACCTTCCTTTTGCCAGGTTTCAAGGTCATTCACTGTTGCACTGTCAGGATTGGCAAGGTCCACATCCCCGACCAGCAAAAAACGATAGTGAACACCTTTTTCAGCCAGAAGACGAATGGCCGCGATCAATTCACCCAGCCCCTTGGACCATAACATCCGCGCGACAAAAATGGCTGTTTTGGATTGCTTGGCCACCTCGCGACTTTCCACCTCGCCCGCCGGAAAGTACTTTTGCATATCCACCCCCGACCCGCGGATCAGGGACAAATTGGCGCGGCGAAACCCCAGGGATGCCATCAGTTCTTCGTCATCGCCATTCTGAACAATGACCTGCACGGATTTAAAACGGGCATAAAACCGTAAAACCCCACGCACGATGGACCGGATGATTTTTGCCTTGCGCCCGTTTGACACAAAAATAAAACCCAACCCCGTCACCATATTGACAATGCGCCGCGCCCCCGACAGCAAACCAGCCAATGTGGACAGAATGACGCACTGAATGGCAACATTGACAATCACATCAGGTTTCTCGCGCCGAAAAATGGAAATCAGGTGACAAACCGTTTTCAATGACGCAACCGGGCTTAAACCACCCCGGGCAATATTAAGATCGATGATCTTAAAACCCTCTGTCTGCAACATTTCAGCCGCCTGATTTTTGCGACAGGCCACGACAATTTCCCAGCCACGCACCTGTGCCGCACGCGCCAAAGCCATCCGGTGTGAGACAAAATACCAATCCTCGCTGCAAACAAACAAAAGTTTCTTGCGTTTCGATGCGGCATTCGACGTGCGGGAATTTGACATGCTGTATTCCATTTAGACGTAACCCGAAACCATCGGATCACTGTCCTGTTTCACATAATGACTGTTGCTAGCGACACATGCCTGTTCCGTCAATCACTGATCGACGATGCACAATCTGTATGATTTAATCCGGCGCGAAGAATACAGCCCAAACGGGCATTTCGGGGGAAAATCACTTTATGGCAACAATGCGCGCCTTGCTGCGCTTTCCGGGTGAAAAACAGGTGAAGGTGGCGCAATGCCCCATCCCTGCCCTGCAACCGGGACACATACTGATCAGAACAACGCTATCCGTAATCAGTCCCGGCACCGAAGCAACGCAAAATGCCGAAACACGCATGCCGCTTCTGGCAAAGGCGATCAAACGACCCGATTTAACCGCACAGGTGTTTGACAAATTACGCCGCGACGGACTGGCCGCCACCCGCAATGCCGTAAAACACCGTCTAGATCAACCGATTGCCGCGGGCTATGCCTGCTGCGGGATTATCGAGGACCTGGGCGAAGGTGTGACCGGTTTTACCAAAGGCATGCGCGTTGCCTGCGGCGGGATCGATTTTGCCCGCCATGCCGAATGGAATGTCGTGCCCCAAAACCTTGCCTGCCCCATCCCCGATGAGGTCAGCGATGATAACGGCGTTTTTACCACCCTTGCCTGCATCGCCCTGCATGCCATTCGGCAAGGGGAAATCGGCATTGGCATGACGGTTGCCGTGATTGGCTGTGGGCTGATCGGGCAGCTCGCCATTCAGCTGGCAGTTGCCGCCGGTGCACGGGTGGTTGCGATTGACTGGCAAAGACCGCGCCTGGCAACGGCACGGGAAAGTGGCGCGTTTAAGTGTTTTAAATCCACCGGCGAAATTACGGCGCAAGATCTTGCCGACATCACCCACAATGCCGGATGTGATGCCGTTTTGCTATGCGCATCAGACGATAAAGGCACGCTGATCGACGCGGCAGCGACGTTATGTCGGGATCGCGGAATCATTGTATGTGTCGGTGACGTCAAACCACATGCCAATCGCGGCCCACTATTTCGTAAGGAAATCACTCTGCGCCAGGTTCGATCCTACGGCCCCGGTCGCTATGATGCCAATTATGAACAATTGGGCCAGGATTACCCGATCGGCCATGCAAGATGGACGATCAAACGCAATATGCAGGCCGTGCTTGACCTGATGGCAGATCAGCGGATCACCCCTGCCCGGCTGATTGACGCCAGGATTCCGCTTGCCGATGCTGCAAACCCTACAACCTGCGAAGTACCGCCGCTTGCCACCGTCATTGAATATAATGCTGAGGTTCCCACCGATAGCACGGAATTGCAGCGGTCAGTACAGCATACAACAAGAGCAAAACCAAAAACGGGCACCGTAAACCTGGGCATCATTGGTGCCGGTAATTTTACCGGCGCCACCCTGCTACCCATTATAAAAAACATACCGAAAACGACACTCAAATATATCGCCAGCACACGCGGCCTGGCGGCAATGGGCGCACATCACCGCGTGCCAGGGTCACAGGCAATCAGCGACAATACCCAAATATTCAATGACCCGGAAATTGATGCCGTCATCATCGCAACACGGCATGACAGCCACGCTGACCTTGCCCATGCAGCCCTGTTAAGCCGCAAACATGTGTGGGTGGAAAAACCGCTTGCTGTCAGCTTGCCGCAATTGGATATGATACAGAAAACCCTGACTGAAACCGGACCTAAACAAACCCTTATGGTTGGCCATAACCGACGATACGCCCCCTTTACATATATGATTAAGGGTACGTTACCATCCGGCCCCAAGCATTTTTCCTATCAAGTGCGACTGTCACCACTGCCATCTGATCACTGGTTGAACCAGCCAGGCCAGGGCGGCCGCACCATTGGCGAAATCAGCCATTTCATTGATCTGGTAATGGCAGTGTCGCAGTCACCTGTTTTGGCAATTCAATGCCACTGGATCAACCGCGCACACGGCGACAGTATCTGGGAAATCCGGTTTGCCGATCAAAGCCACGCAACCGTGCATTACACACATGGCGGACAAAGACACGACCCTAAGGAACGCCTGCACATCACCGCCACCAATACTACAATCGAGCTGATTGACTGGCATAAACTTGTAATATCGCAGAACGGCAGGAAAACCATCCATCGAAGCGGCGGCCTACTGTCCCGAACCCCGCAAAAGGGGCACGAACAGGCATTAAAGGCGTTTATCCAGCGTATTCAGGACCCGCAATGGGCCAAAGCCGAAAACATCATCACGCCGCCAAGCGCTCAAGATGAAATCGACCTGTGCCGCATGATTTTAACCGCAGCCTATGGCTGCACCCCGGCATAAAGAACCAAAAGCGGCAGGGTGATTACACTGATGAGCGTCGTGATCAGAATGGTGGTTGCAGAACGGTCGATGCAGACCTGGTAATTACCCGCCAAAATGGCGACATTGGCCCCGGCAGGCAAGGCCGCCATGATTGTCACCACCGTCAGCCATAACGGCGGCAGATCAAACACGAAATAGGCAATCGAAAAAACCAGGACTGGTTGAATGAAAAGTTTCGCGCAGGTGCATAATAAACTGGCCGTCAGGTTCCCGCGCACGCTTTGCCCATACAAACCACATCCAACAAGGATCAGGGCCACCGTCGGCCCGGCAACGCGAAAACGTTCCAGCGTATTGGTGGCAATTTCCGGCAGCTTCAACCCCACAAGCGACGCAGCAACACCGGCAATAATGGCGATGATAATGGGGTTTTTAAGCACACGCACCATGCTTCCGGCCACGGTGGCAAGCCTGGTTTCGCCCGATGACCGGCTGCCTTCAACCAGGAAAATAGTTAGACCCAGCAATGTCAGCGGATGGATGGCAAGCACGATCAGCAAGGGAACCAGCCCGTCTTCGCCATAAACCGCCTGGATCAGCGGAATCCCCAACAACACCACATTAGAAAAAACACCGCCAACAGCGGTAATGGCCGCCTCATCGTTTTTCGCCCCCAGGGTGAAGCGCGCCGTGAAATAAACCAGCGCATAATTCAAAAGCGCGCCGCCATAATAGGCCCCCCACAGACGCAAATCGAAATGGGCACGAATGTCGGACTGTGACAGGGTTTGAAACAGCATGGCCGGGATGAAAACATTCATCGCGATGCGGGCGAGAACCGGTATCCCCTCGCGCGATAAAATACGGCTGCGCATCAACAAATATCCACACAGGATCGTCAAAAAGACGGGCCCAACCTTACTGAAAATCAAATCCAGCATTCATCCCCCAGCTGCAGTTTTACTGCATATTGCGTTATTTGCGACGCGCCAGAACAGTGCCGCACATGGAAAAGGCGGCACAAGCCTGCGCCGCCCGATCCACATTCATCCTATAGGAGGTTTTTTGCCCTGACCAGTCAGCTTAATGCAACCCTAGTCATCACTGGTGCGCACCCGTGCAACCGCATCGCGCCAACCGGCCAAAACATGATCGCGCCGGGGCTTTTCCATTTCAGGGGAAAATTTCGCATCCAGCTTCCAGCGACTGCGAATTTCATCCAGATCGGAAAACAGCCCGGCCTGTAAACCCGCAAGGCAAGCTGCCCCCAATGCCGTCGTTTCGGTGATTTTCGGGCGCTCAACATCAATCGCCAAAATATCGGCCAGATACTGGCAAATCCAGTCATTGGCGACCATACCGCCATCCACCCGCACCGCCTTGGGCGCAACACCATCGGCGGCCATGGCATCAAACAGATCGAATGTCTGGTAACAAACGCTTTCAAGCGCAGCACGGACAAATTCGCGCGGCCCTGTGTCGCGCGTCAGGCCAAACACGGCCCCGCGGGCATCGGCATCCCAATAGGGTGCGCCAAGCCCGGTAAAGGCCGGGACCATATAAACACCCCGATTATCGGGTAAATCACCGGCCAGACCTTCGGTTTCTGCGGCTGATTTGATAATACCCAGCCCGTCACGCAGCCATTGCACCGCTGCTCCCGCGACAAAAATCGCCCCTTCCATCGCGTAACTGATTTTACCATTCAGGCGGTAGCCAATCGTGGTGAGCAGGCGATGCTGCGAGGTAACGGCTTCATCCCCGGTATTTAAAATCACAAAACAGCCGGTGCCATAGGTGCTTTTGATTTCGCCAGGCTTAAAGCAGCATTGCCCGAAGGCCGCAGCCTGCTGGTCGCCCGCAATGCCATAAACCGGGATTTCAGCGCCAAACAGGTCCTTGTCGGTCATGCCAAAATCGGCGGCACAATCCTTGACTTCAGGTAACATCTGTTGAGGAACACGGAAGATATCGCACAGCTCCGTATCCCATTGATCTTCGCGAATATTATAAAGATTTGTGCGTGCGGCATTGGTGGCATCGGTCGCGTGGGCCTTGCCGCCAGTGAGCCGCCATAACAAAAAGCTGTCAACCGTGCCAAAGGCCAGATCGCCCTGCTCCGCCCGCGCACGTGACCCGGTTACGTGGTCCAGGATCCAGGCAATTTTGGTGGCAGAAAAATACGGATCAATCAACAGGCCGCTTTTGGCGTTAATATGCTGTTCAAGCTCCGCATCGCGATGACGCAGGTCGCGACACAGGGCCGCTGTGCGGCGATCCTGCCACACAATGGCGTTATAAACCGGCTTGCCTGTTTTGCGGTCCCAGACAATGGTGGTTTCGCGCTGGTTCGTAATGCCGATTGCCGCAATCTCGTTAACATCAATATGCGAAATCGCCTCGCGGCAGGTTTCAACAACCGTATTCCACAAATCTTCCGGGTCATGTTCCACCCAGCCGGAATTGGGAAAATGCTGCGGAAATTCGCGCTGCGCAACCGCAACAGACTTGCCGTCACGGTTAAAAACAATCGCGCGCGAACTGGTTGTGCCCTGATCGATGGCAAGGATATATTTCTTGTCTGACATTTCGTTCCTCCCGGTGCATCAGCGTTTTTTCATGACAAAAACATGCCGTGCACATTCAGTTTTGATAAAAGTCAGATAACATCGCCCGCAAGTCAAGGAATTTTCATTACACAACACATTTCCGCCAATTAATTTCATTAACGAAAATTTAGACACGCTATTTGCAAAGCAACAACACCATAAATTCCCAACCACCCCTCGTCACAGGCCAATATTGAATGCCCCGCGACCTTGCCGATAAAAATATTATCGACCTTGTTTTTGGCACCCGGCCTAACATTATCAAGGCTGCGGGGTTGTATGCGGCCTGGCGGGAAACCACCCATGACTGGCCCTTTTCCCTGCGACTGATTGATACCGGCCAGCATTGGGACGACACGTTATCACACAATCAGCGCATTGCCCTTGGTCTGCCGGAACCTGCCTGTAATCTGGGCGTTGGCCCAATGCTTGAGAAACAGCGCCATAGCAGCAACACGCCACCCGTTGAGCGTGAGACTGTCATTGTCCGCACGCAAGACGCCTATGAACACATTTTGCAGACAGCCGCCCCTTCCGCAAGCATTGCTATCGGCGATGTGAATGGGTCCGTCGGCATTGCCCGTGCCGCAGTGAAGCACCTGATCCCCGTTTTTCACCTCGAAGCGGGCCTTCGGGGGGGCAGTGACGCCATTGCCGAGGAAGCCAACCGCCACGAGCTGGACCATATTTGTACCTATCTTTGGGCACCGGACGATACGGCATACGCAAATCTGCAAGCAGAAAACATTTCCACAGCCCACATCACCATAACCGGCAATATCATGATCGATGCCCTGCGGCGATTTTCGTCAACGAAACCACAGCAGACATCCTACATACTGCCGCGAGAACCGGTACTTGTTACCCTTCACCGTGTTGAAAATCTGGCAAACCCAACCAGATTCGATGAAATCCTGACCACGATTTCCCAAATTGCACAGGATCATCGCGTGGTCTGGCCGCTGCATCCACGCACCCGATCGCTCCTTGAACAATCGGTCTGGTCAAACGAAACACCAGGCAATATTTGCCTGGTACCCGCCCTCGCCTATCCAGATTTTATGACGCTGCTTAGACAGGCAAAGCTGATTATTACCGATTCAGGCGGTATCCTTGAAGAATGCGCCTATCTTGGCAAGCGCACCGTTATCCTGCGCCCGCGCACCGAACGACCGCATGCGATGGCACATTGTGGTTTTTGCCATAGCGAACCAGCCGATTTGATAAAACAGGCCAATCTGGCATTACAAAGCCACCCAACACCTTTTCGACCGCCAGGATGGGATGGCAATACAGGACTTAGGATGCTGCAAGATATAACATCCCGGTTGTTTTAGGCGCGTCGTAAACAGGCACAATAATTGCTTCGATTGCTTGAAATGCAACCCTATATGGCAATTTTTACCGGGGAACGATCATGACAGCTTTTCAATCGACTGCCGGTCTTAGCACTGGACTGACCCAAAAACTGACAGCGACCACAAGTGGCATCATCGCGTCAAGCAGCACCGGGTATACCGACAAAAGCGCGGATAACGGCCATTCTGCCGAGGTTAATAAAATCCGTGAAACCGGTTTTATGAACTATGTCAAAGACATCGAAGAACAAAAAATAAAAGAAATGCGCGAAAGGATCCTGCAATCGATGGGGCTGGACGAGGAAAAACTTGCTGCCATGCCCGCCGATCAGCGCGCCGCGATTGAAAAATCAATCTCCGAACGTATCCAGCGGCAGCTTGATGTTGCCAGCATGAACAATAGCTCGGACAAGGACGACGAAAAAAAAGACGGCAGCAAAAGCCTGGATCACAACATGGCGCAAATGTCATTTGATCCACAAATGTATGCAGCGTTAACAATGATCCAGGAACGCGACCAGCAGGTAACGGAAACCAAAGCCAATCTGCAAGGCCAAAGCCCCGATACCGACATTGACCCCAGCTTTGGTCTCGCGCGGCGTGCCGGCCTTTAACATACGGCTTTTCAGCATGCGCACACAAAACGGCCCGGAAACATATTTCCCGGGCCGTTTTTTTAACATATCATGCTGGTGGCTAGCTGCCTTTAAGCATCCAGGCCGCCCATGCAGACATATTTGGTTTCCAAATAGTCTTCCATACCATATTTGGAGCCTTCGCGCCCGATACCGGACTGCTTGTAACCGCCAAAGGGGGCAACTTCCGTCGAAATCACACCGGCATTCACGCCAACAAGGCCACTTTCAAGGCCCTCTGCCATTTTCCAGATACGTCCGATATCACGGGAATAGAAATAGGAGGCCAAGCCAAATTCGGTGTCATTGGCCATTTCCAGCACTTCATCATCGGTTTTAAACCGGATCAGCGGTGCCATCGGGCCAAAGGTTTCTTCGCCAAAGACCTGCATGTCGCGGGTAGCATCCACAATCACTGTCGGCTCAAAGAAGGTACCGCCCTTTTCATGGCGCTTGCCGCCAGTCAGTATTCGACCACCCTTTTCAACGGCATCCTTAACGTGGCTCTCAACCTTCTGAACCGCCTTTTCCGTAATCAGCGGGCCGATTTCAACACCGTCTTCGGTACCGGCCCCCACTTTCATCTTGCTAACCTTCGCGGCAAGTTTTTCGGCAAAGGCATCATATACGGCATCATGCACAAAAATGCGGTTTGCACACACACAGGTTTGCCCGGTATTGCGATATTTCGATGCCAAGGCCCCTTCAACAGCAGCATCTAGGTCGGCATCTTCACACACGATAAACGGTGCGTTGCCGCCCAGCTCCAGGCTCACCTTTTTAATGGTGTCGGCACACTGGCGCATCAACAGCCGACCGACTGCAGTTGACCCGGTAAAGGTCAGCTTGCGCACGATGTTGCTTTCGGTCATTTCCAGACCAATTTCCTTGGCATCGCCGGTGACGATTGACAGCAGACCCTTTGGCACACCGGCACGTTCGGCCAACACCGCCATTGCCAGTGCCGAATAAGGCGTTTCAGATGCCGGTTTGACCACCATCGAACAGCCCACCGCAAGTGCCGGGGCCGCCTTGCGCGTGATCATGGCCGTCGGAAAATTCCACGGCGTAATGGCGGCACAGACACCAACCGGTTCTTTCAACACCACAATGCGTTTATCCGCCGCGAAGGTCGGAATCACATCACCATAAACGCGCTTGGCTTCTTCGGCAAACCATTGCAGGAACGACGAACCATAGGCAATTTCACCGCGCGCTTCATTAATCGGCTTGCCCTGCTCGGCCGTCATCAATTGCGCCAGGTCTTCCTGATTTTCCATCATCAGGTCGTACCATTTCATCAAAACAGCGGCGCGTTCCTTGGCGGTGCGCTTTTTCCACTGCTTTTGCGCTGTTTGCGCTGCTTCAATTGCCTGCTTGACAACATCACGTCCCAAAACCGGGATCGTACCGATCTTTTCACCGGTGGCAGGGTTGGTGACATCTTCGGTTTTACCGTCCGGCGCATCTATCCATTCACCCGCAACATAGGCTTGTTGGCGAAACAGTGACGGATCTTTGAGCGAAACCATAGTTCCTCCTGATATTCTGAAAATCGGGGCACGAACCGGCCCTCTTGATAATCGACATGTGACCCGCTTTTCTGCGGCTTTGCAACTCAAATAGCAGGCCGAATTATCAAAACATATGCTGTTAAACGCAAAACGGCCGCCTGCAGTTCCTAAAGACGTTGGATTATGCGTCACGTAGCCTTGCACTACGCACCGAACCACTGGGCAATGTGAAAAAGCGCATACGAAATGTCTTGATATTCTTGCACCATCTGCTCCTGCACCAAAGCCTGCACCGCTAGGGTGTCACAGATGACATCATAAATTCCGAAGGGGCCAACAACAGGCAACAACACCAAAAACAGCAAATCTGCGAGCAACGCAGCGATGGCTTCCAAGCACGGCTGCACCTTCATATAACTTTTAAGCGGCACTGACGAAAAGAGTGAAAAGGTCGAATAGAAAGTCCAAGCCTCAGCCACAACACTTTGGCATCATCCGGCAATTGCTGGATGGGCGACACAAACATATCACCGCGAAAAGCTACCTCTGCATAAACGATAAAACGGTAAGAGCTCTCATAACAGCACCCAACCCTATCATCAGCACAATAGCCAAACAGCAAAACGGGGGATGAAAGACCATCCCCCGTTTTGTGAAACCTTCGGCGTGTTACACACCTGCTGGCATATTCTCCGCTTTGCGCTCAACTTTACGAGGAGCTGTAATTTCTTTCCATTTGGAAAGCGCCTTGTTCACAGCAGGGAAAGCATCACGGCGGATAAATTCGCCATCACCGCATTTGGCAAGAACCACACCTTCTTCGGCGGCAATGCGGCCCCGGCTGATAGTGTAACGCGGCAGGCCGGTCACTTCCATGCCCTCGAAAACATTATAATCAATCGAGGAAACCTGGTGTTTAGCCGAAATGGTTTTTGATGCTTTCGGGTCCCACACCACCAAATCGGCATCGGCACCCACCAAAATGGCCCCTTTGCGCGGATAGATATTCAAAATCTTGGCAATATTGGTCGATGTAACGGCGACAAATTCGTTGGGCGTCAAACGGCCAGTATTCACCCCATACGTCCACAAAAGCGGCATGCGGTCTTCAAGGCCGCCGGTGCCATTCGGGATTTTGGTGAAATCACCCATGCCCATGCGTTTTTGCTCAGATGTGAAAGCACAATGGTCGGTGGCCACCACCTGCAGGCTGCCCGATGCCAAGCCATTCCACAAACCATCCTGATGCAGCTTGCTGCGGAACGGCGGAGACATGACACGGCGCGCGGCATGGTCCCAATCAGGGTTGGCATATTCGCTGTCATCAAGCACCAGATGCTGAATCAGCGGTTCGCCAAAAACGCGCTTGCCGTTCTGGCGTGCCCGGCGAATGGCTTCATGGGCCGGTTCACACGATACATGGACAATATAAAGCGGCACATTGGCCATATCGGCAATCATGATGGCACGATTACACGCCTCGCCTTCCACATCGACCGGACGGGAATAGGCGTGCGCTTCCGGCCCGTTATTGCCAGCTTCCAGCAAACGCTGCTGCAGGGTGGCAACCACGTCGCCATTTTCGGCATGTACCAGTGGCATGGCACCAAGTTCGGAGCAGCGCGAGAAGGAGGCAAACATTTCATCGTCATCGACCATCAGGGCCCCTTTATAGGCCATGAAATGTTTGAAGGTGTTAATACCCTTTTCCTCGACCACGATTTTCATCTCGTTGAAAATCTGCTCGCTCCAGGAGGTAATCGCCATATGGAAGGAATAATCGCACACCGCCTTGGAGGACTTGTTGTCCCAGGCCTGCAAGGCCTCCAGCAAAGACTGGTCCGGAGATGGCAGGCAAAAATCCACCACCATCGTGGTGCCACCCGCAACGGCCGCCTTGGTGCCAAATTCAAAGTCATCTGCCGAATAGGTGCCCATAAACGGCATTTCCATATGGGTATGCGGGTCAATGCCGCCCGGCATGACATAGCAGCCATCGGCTTCAATCACCTTGTCACCCGAAAGGTCTTTGCCAATCGCGGCGATCTTGCCATCTTCGATCAGAATATCGGCTTCATAAGTCAGGTCTGCGGTAACAATTGTTCCGCCACGAATAACCATAGACATTAGGTGGCTCCTTGTATGTCGGTATCGGGATAACGGGTGCCACGAAAAACAGCACCCTGCCCTGAAATTTCAGGGGTCGGCCCGGCAACCATCGGGGCGATTGCCGGGCACAACATGTGCAATGCAGCCTACGGCTTACATTTTGTCAGTAACAGCGTGGGTCCAGGCCCCTTCCGGTTTTTTGGTAATAACCGGGTCGGACCCGCCCGACAGCAGGCTGTCAACGGTGCGGGTATAGGCAGCTTCGCTTAGAACACCATCCTTGCTCAGAAGTTTGGCAACTTCCTTCATCATGCGAACCTGGTGTTTTTCGGTCTGGGCCCCGGTGGCGTCATTATCCAAAATGATCTGGGCTGCTTCTTCCGGGTGTTCGGCTGCCCAATGCCAGCCCTTCATGCTGGCTGAAACAAAGCGGGCCATTTTATCAACAAAGGCCGGGTCTTTCAGTTTGTCTTCCATCACATAAAGACCATCTTCCAGGGTGGCGACACCCTGATCTTCATATTTGAAAACAACCAGATCATCGGCCGGAATACCGGCATCAATCACCTGCCAATATTCGTTATAAGTCATGGTCGAAATACAATCGGCCTGCTTTTGCAACAGCGGGTCCACATTAAAGCCCTGTTTAAGAACCGTAACGCCCTTTTCGCTGCCATCGGTCGGAATGCCCAGTTTCGACATCCAGCTTAAGAACGGATATTCGTTACCAAAGAACCAGACCCCCAGGGTCCGGCCCGGAAAATCCTTGGGCGATGTGATGCCGGTATCCTTAAGGCAGGTCAGCTCCATGCCCGACTTGGCAAAAGGCTGGGCGATATTGACCAGCGGCACGCCCTTTTCGCGCGATGCCAGGGCAGATGGCATCCAGTCCACCACCACATCGGCCCCGCCCCCGGCAATCACCTGCGGCGGTGCAATGTCCGGCCCGCCGGGATTAATGGTCACGTCCAGATCGGCGTCTTCGTAATATCCCTTGTCCTGGGCCACGTAATACCCGGCGAACTGCGCCTGGGTCACCCATTTCAGTTGCAAGGTCACTTCGTCTGCTGCCATCGCCGAAAGCGATGTCAGGCCAAATGCCATCCCCAGAGCCGTCGCTAACACTTTTTTCATTTTATCGAAGCCTCTCCACAGGTTGAAATTCAATCCTCCCGACGGGTCGTCTTTTTTAATGCCTTAATGGCGACGTACCCGGAACGACGGATGCCACGACGTTACCTTGCGTTCCGCAAGGGCCACGGCCCCGTAAAAGGCAGTCCCCGCCAGGGCTGCCAATGCAATTTCCGCCCAAACCATATCCACATTCATCCGGCCGACTTCGGTCGATATGCGAAAGCCCATGCCCACAATGGGCGTGCCAAAAAATTCGGCAACAATCGCACCAATCAGGGCCAGGGTGGAATTGATCTTGAGCGCATTGAAAATAAACGGCAAAGCTGCCGGCAAACGCAGGCGAAACAGCGTGGACCAATAGCCCGAGGCATAGGTCGCCATCAGGTCGCGTTCCAGCCGCCCTGCCGCATTCAGGCCCGATACCGTATTCACCAGCATCGGGAAAAACGTCATGATGACAATGACCGCCGCCTTTGACTGCCAGTCAAAGCCAAACCACATCACCATAATCGGCGCAACACCGATAATCGGCAGGGCGGAGACCATATTGCCCAATGGCAACAAACCGCGTTTAAGAAACGGCACACGGTCCACGGCAATCGCGACCAAAAGGCCACTGCCACAACCCAGCACATAACCAGCCAAAACCGCCTTAAGAAAGGTTTGACGGAAATCGTCCCACAAAATGCCGGTGGAATTGATGAACCGAACGCCAATCATGCTCGGTGCCGGCAGCAAAACCTGCGGCACACCAAAACCGGCGGTGATGACTTCCCACAAAAACAGCAACCAGATGCCAAAGGCCAGCGGCACAATCACATTTGCGGTTTGCTGTTTGCCCTGGTCAAGCGTGCGATAATTGGCGATCACGTCAATCCCGCGCCACACCAGCGCCCAAAGCGAGAAAATAAACATCCAGAATCCGTAGGACGCATAGCTCGCCAGCCCGTGGTCATAAAGGGTGGCAATGGCCTGCCAGGCCCCGTAAATCACCACCAACAAAATAATACTGCCGCGCAAAACGCTGGTCACACCAGACCAGGTAAAAAACACCCCAATGACAACACAGGCCACCATCGCACTGGCAAGGCCTGGAAGGCCCGAAACAAAGGCAACATTTTTGCCAGTTTCAGGGTCCACCCCCGACAGCGGAAAAACCAGCGACAGCAGGGCAAAAACCGCACCGACAAGGCAGAATTTATCCAGTTTTCCGCTCATGCCCGCACCCCCATGCGTTCCAGCACCCGTTTTTCAAACAGGCCGACGACAACCACCATCATCGCCGCCACAAAGGCCGCGGTTAACAGGGCGGCCCATATTTGCACCGTTTGCCCGTAATAGGACCCGGCCAGCAAACGTGCGCCCAGGCCGGATTGCGCCCCGGTTGGCAATTCGCCGACAATCGCGCCTACCAGGCTAATCGCAATCGCCACCTTCAGGCTGGCAAACAAAAACGGCATGGCAGAGGGCCAGCGCAGGGCCAAAAATGTTTGCCAGCTCGAAGCATTATAAGTGCGCATCAGATCAAGCTGAATATGATCGGGCGAGCGCAAACCCTTGACCATCCCGATTGTTACGGGGAAAAAGCACAAATAGGTTGAAATCATCGCCTTGGGCACCAGTCCCTTCAGGCCAATCGCCCCCAAAACCACAATAATCATCGGTGCAATCGCCAGAATGGGAATGGTTTGCGAGGAAATCACCCACGGCATCAGGCTTTTTTCCAGCGTCAGCACATGCACAATGCCAACCGCCAGCAAAATGCCCAGCAACGTGCCAATCCCGAAACCCAGCAGGGTCGAGGATAATGTCACCCAGGTATGATAGACCAGCGAGCGTTTCGAGGTGATTTTGGTGGCAAAAATGGTCTTATACATTTCCGCGGCCACCTGATGCGGGGCTGGCAAAACCGGGCGATCCTGATTAAGCGTCGCCTCGACAAGCTGGGAAACGGTCCAGTCCTGCTTGGCCCGGGCATAGCGGTCTAGCTGGCCCGGCATATTCATGAAAACCGCACCAATATACCAAATCACAAACAGGCCGATCAGCATCACGCAAACCGGGCCAGTCTGCCCCTTCATCATCCGCGTCCACAGGCCGGGGCCTGTGCGGGCGGCGGGCAAAGTTGCGGCATCAGTCGTCATAGCTGTGCCCTGCCCGCAACCCTTCGCGCACGCGATGGGCGACTTCTAAAAATTCCGGGGTTTCGCGAATATCAAGCGTGCGGTCCTTGGCGAAATCGGTTTCGATCACGTCAATAATCCGCCCCGGCCGCGGCGACATCACCACAATTTTCGACGATAAAAACACCGCCTCGGGAATGGAATGGGTGACAAAGGCGACCGTTTTGTTGGTCCGCGCCCATAGTTTCAATAGCTGTTCGTTCAAATGGTCGCGCACAATTTCGTCAAGCGCGCCAAACGGCTCGTCCATCAACAACAAATCGGCATCAAAACTCAGCGCGCGCGCAATCGAGGCCCGCTGCTGCATCCCGCCCGAAAGCTGCCAGGGGAATTTCTTTTCAAACCCGTTTAATTCCACCAGTTTCAGGGCTTCATGGGCGCGTTTTACCCGCTCTTCTTTGGAGATTTCCATAATCTCCAGCGGCAGGGTCACATTACGTTCGATCGAGCGCCACGGCAAAAGGGCTGGCGCCTGAAAAACATAGCCATAGGCACGGTCTTCCCGCGCCTGGTGCGGCGAGACGCCATTGATCAAAATATCCCCCGCCGTGGCCTGTTCCAGATCTGCAATCACGCGCAACAGCGTTGTTTTGCCACAGCCCGACGGACCAATGAAGGAAACGAAATCGCCGCGATTGATGGTTAAGTCCACATCGGATAGTGCATAAACCGGACCATCGGCGGTTTGAAATGTCAGCGACATTTTCTGAATATCGACAACCACATCTTTGGATGCGGGCATCGGCGCCACATTATTGACGACTGCCTGTAACGTCATGGGTGTTCCCCTGATCGAATGTCTCTCAAAAACCTCCCTCAGGGACATTGCCCTGAACCCTGCCAGCTTGTTTTTTGGCCGCCTTGGTTACGGGGTTAGCGTAATAGGGCGGTCTCTGTGCCGGTCGGGGCAGTCGGGCGAACGTGCGGGCGTTCGCCTTTGAAGATCAGTTGCCGTCGGTTAAACGGGTATAGGTGGATGGCCGACGGTCGCGGAAAAACTGCCAGTTATTGCGGGCTTCACGCACCAGCGCCATGTCCATGTCATGAACAATCAGTTCGTCCTGATCGCGCGAGGCTTCCTTTTCAATCACGCCACGCGGATTGACAAAGTAGCTTTGCCCGTAAAACTCGCCAATATCCCAGGGCTGTTCGCGGCCGACCCGGTTGATCGCACCAATATAGCAGCCATTGGCAACGGCCGAGGCCGGTTGTTCCAGCTTCCAGATATATTCCGAAACCCCGGCCACCGTGGCCGACGGGTTAACGATATATTCCGCGCCATTCAGCGCCAGGGCACGCCAGCCTTCGGGGAAGTGGCGGTCATAACAAATGTAAACGCCCAATTTGCAATATTGGGTTTCAAAGACCGGCCAGTTGGAGGCACCCGGTTTGAAAAAGAATTTTTCCCAAAAACCGGCCACCTGGGGAATATGGGTTTTACGATATTTACCCAAATAGGTGCCATCGGCATCAATCACGGCGGCGGTGTTGTAATAAACCCCTGTAATGTCTTCCTCATAAATCGGAACGACAATCACCATTTTATGTTTGGCCGCCAACTCACACATGAGTTGTGTGGTCGGCCCGTCGGGAATTTTCTCTGCCGCCGCGTACCATTTGGCATCCTGGCTCGGGCAGAAATAGGGCTGGGTAAACACTTCCTGAAAACACAGGACCTGTACGCCTTTTTTGCCAGCTTCCTCGATATAAGGCAGATGCGCCTCGATCATGGCCTGGCGAATTTCTTCGGGTGACTGATCCGTGCTGCCCTTCAAGGACATTTGAATCAGCCCGCCTCTCAGCATCGACATGCGAGATACCTCCTTGATAATGTATGCGTTCCTGCCGGTTTTTACCGATCTGGATGTGAACGCTTGTATTGGTTTCCGCCCCGAAACGCCGTTAAGGGCGAAAACCGGTATATTTCAGCACCGAACCGCACATGGACCCGGCACAAAATAAAGAGGCGCGGCCCGTATGGGGCCACGCCTGCCTGTTACCCGTTGGACGGGAAGTTGAATTCCGCACCGGCGCGAATGCCTGTCGGCCAGCGCATGGTAACGGTTTTCAGCTTGGTATAAAAATGCACTGCTTCGGGGCCGTAAATTCCGTGTGATCCGAAAATCGACCGTTTCCAGCCACCAAAGCTGTGATAGCCGACCGGCACCGGAATGGGCACATTCACACCCACCATGCCCACCTGGATACGATCGACAAAGTTGCGCGCCGCATCGCCATCGCGGGTGAAAATCGCGGTGCCATTGCCATATTCGTGCTTGTTGATCAGATCAACCGCTGTGTCATAGCTGTCCGCCCGCACAACCGACAGAACCGGGCCAAAAATTTCGTCAGTATAAATCGACATGTCCGGGGTGACGCGGTCAAAAAGGGAACCGCCAATGAAATAGCCGTTTTCATAGCCCTGCAGCTTAAATCCACGGCCATCAACAACCAGTTCCGCGCCTTCCTTGACACCGGCATCGATATAACCCAGCACCTTGTTCTTATGCGCCTCGGTAATCACCGGGCCCATTTCGGCATCCGTGTCGGTCGAAGGGCCGATTTTAAGCGCGGCCACCTTCGGTGCCAGCGCCTTGACCAAACGGTCCGCCGTTTCTTCGCCCACCGGGACGGCAACCGAGACTGCCATGCAGCGTTCGCCCGCCGCACCGTAACCAGCCCCCATCAGGGCATCGACGGCCTGGTCAATATCGGCATCAGGCATAATGATCATGTGGTTTTTGGCACCGCCCAGTGCCTGCACCCGTTTGCCATTGGCCGTACCGGTTTTGTAAACATATTCGGCAATCGGGGTGGAGCCAACAAAGCTGATCGCCTGCACATCCGGGTGATGCAGCAAGCCATCAACCGCAACCTTATCCCCATGCAAAACGTTGCAAACGCCCTTTGGCAAACCGGCTTCATGGAGCAGTTCCACCACCAGATTGGCCGCCGACGGATCACGTTCCGACGGTTTCAAAACAAAGGTATTGCCGCACGCAATTGCCATCGGGATCATCCATAACGGCACCATTGTCGGGAAGTTGAACGGGGTAATCCCGGCAACAACGCCCAGGGCATGGCGGTCAGCACAGGCATCGACCGAAGTTGCAACATTGCGGCTGAAATCACCTTTCAGCAAATGCGGAATGCCACAGGCAAATTCCACCACTTCCAGCGCACGGGCCACTTCGCCCAGCGCATCGGGGTGGGTTTTGCCATGTTCGGCCGAAATGGTACTGGCAATGTCATCGGCGCGTTTTTCCAGCAGGGCCTTATAGGCAAACATCACCTGGGCACGTTTGGCAGGCGATGTTGCCGACCAGCTTTCAAACGCGGCCTTGGCGGTGGCAACAACGGTGTTTACATCGGCTTCCGATGCCAGCACCACTTCGCCCGTCTGCTCCCCGGTTGCAGGATTGAAGATGGCGCCGGTCCGTGTGCTCTCGCCACGGGTATGTTCGCCGCCAAAAATATGTTCAATACGTTTCATAACTCTTCTTTCCGTGCAAATTCAGTCAAGATTCTTCAGAACGTCGCGCAAGGTGCCGAACAGTTCATCGATATGGGATTTTTCAATGATCAGGGGCGGCGACAGCGCAATGATATCGCCCGTCGTGCGGATCAGAATGCCCTTTTCAAACGCCTGCAAAAAGGCCGAAAATGCCCGCTTGGTCGGCATGCCTTCAATGCTTTCAAGCTCGATTGCGCCAATCAGGCCCAGATTGCGAATATCCTTCACATGCGGCAAATCGGACAGGCTATGCACCGCATCTTCCCAATATTTGCCCAATTCGGCCCCACGAGTCAGCAGGCCTTCTTCCTCGTAAATCTCAAGCGTTGCAAGGCCCGCCGCACAGGCCACCGGGTTGCCAGAATAGGTATAACCGTGGAAAAGCTCGATCATGTTTTCCGGGCCGGTCATGAAGGCATCATGAATGGCATCAGTTGCAAAAACCGCGCCCATCGGAATGGTGCCGTTGGTCAGGCCCTTGGCGGTTGTCACCATGTCGGGCTGTACACCAAAATAATCCACGGCAAACGGGGTGCCGATACGGCCAAAGCCAGTGATGACTTCATCAAAAATCAGCAAAATGCCGTGTTTGGTGCAAATTTCGCGCAAACGTTTCAAATAACCCTGCGGCGGGATCAGAACGCCAGTGGAGCCTGCCACCGGCTCGACAATCACGGCGGCGATGGTGGACGGGTCATGCAGGGCGCACAAACGTTCCAGATCATCGGCCAGCCAGGCGCCGTTTTCCGGCTCCCCACGAACAAATTTGTTTTCTTCGGGCAAATGCGTATGGCGGATATGATCAACCCCACCCAGCATGGTGCCAAATGTTTTGCGGTTGGTGGGAATACCGCCGACCGAAATACCACCAAAATTCACGCCGTGATAGCCGCGTTCCCGCCCGATCAGGCGGGTGCGCTGGCCCTCGCCCCGGGCACGATGATAGGCAATGGCAATTTTAAGGGCGGTTTCAACCGATTCCGAGCCGCTATTGGTATAGAACACATGGTTCAAATCACCGGGCATCAATTGTGCCAGGCGGGTTGCCAGTTCAAACGCCTTGGGATGCCCCATCTGAAAGGCCGGGGCATAATCCAGCTCTTCAAGCTGAGCGCGAACGGCTTCATTGATTTTGGCACGCTTATGCCCGGCATTACAGCACCAAAGCCCCGCCGTCCCGTCCAGGATCTGGCGATTGTCATCGGTGGTGTAATACATGCCTTCGGCCGAAACCAGCATGCGTGGTGCCTGCTTGAACTGGCGATTGGCCGTAAAGGGCATCCAGAACGCAGACAAATCATTGGGGCGGTTGTTTGAAGTGGCGGCAGTCATTTTATCAGGTCTCCCGAACCCGGTTTGGCTCTTCTGGTGGTTTCGCACCAGATCACGTCGTCGATCTTGGCTTATCCGGCATAAAGGCAAACAGAAACACCCATCTGCCAACCAGATACAGAATCACGTCGCACATCGCATGGTCTGCGATACAGACACGAAAAACTACAGCACAATGACTGCAGCTGTCAGTACCGATTTCGCACAACAAACCCGTATGAGCATGACATCGAAGCGATCCCTGTATTGATTATTCTTTACCGGTTGACTATCGCACCTTGCCTGCCCGACGCACTTGCGCCTTCAAGACCCGATGGTAAAGTACCCGGCAAATTTCAGCTTGATTTTTAGCTGTTAACACAGAGACTATTTTAACCTGACCAAACGGTCAAGATAAATACATACAAAGAACGGGACAAGGGACAGGGGTTATGACCACCGCACTCGCCAAACCGGCCAACGGCGCACACAAGGCCGCCATTCGCCAGGAAAATGAAGTCCAGATTCTTGCCGCGGCCGAGCGCGTTTTCGCCGATTTCGGCTTCAAGGGAGCCACAACCGCCCGCATTGCCGAGGTCGCCAATGTCCCCAAGGCCAATGTCCATTATTACTTCGCCACCAAAGAGGCACTTTATCGCCGCGTGATCGAAAATGTCTGTTCGCAATGGCTGGAAGCCGCGATGACATTTGAAAACACCACCGACCCCGCCACCATCCTGCGCGGCTATATCGAGGCAAAAATGGACCTCTCGCGCAGCACCCCCTATGGCTCGCGCGTCTGGGCGCACGAAATCGTCCGTGGGGCCAAATTCTCGTCCGATTATATCTCGACCACGGTCAAGGACTGGCTTGATGGCCGGGTCCGCATCATCCGCCGCTGGATCGCGGAAGGCAAAATGGACAATGTTGAACCCTACAGCCTGATGTACATGATCTTCGCCACCACCCAACACTATGCCGACTTTTCCAGCCAGATCGAAATTTTCAATGACAACCAGCCGTTGAGTGATGCACAATTTGCGGAAGCCAAGGAGAATGTGGTGCGGATTATTTTGAGGGGGGTTGGTCTACGAAAAGAATGATTTCATAGATGAATTGAAAAATATTGAGAAAAATCTAGTATCGATATAATTTTGGAAAATCGTCAGTTACATAAGTTAGAAAAATGGCAAAACGCAACAGATCAACTCAAATTTCCGCATCTTTTCACTACCTTGTAAAACAACGAAAATCAGAACCTGACGCAGAAGACACAGGATTCACAAAACAAGAATTCAATAAGATTGTTAACCACATTAAAAAAATAGATCCTGTTGATCTTAACGATTTGGCCGAAATTGAAAAAGTAAAAAGAGGAGAAAATGTGCCATTCATAAGCCATGAAGAAATAAAAGAAAACACCCACTTTGGTTGTTTCGAAGGAGCTTACTATGGGCAAGAATACAGAAACTCCAAAGTAGGCAGAATAGACCCTGAAAGCTTAAACCTTCGCAAGTTTTGCTACTTAGTTGATTACCGTCGAGATGGAAAAATTTTAATTGGAACCCAATATACTGGAAATTATGGCGATTATGACGGAATAAAGCGTTGCTTTCAACATCTACTGCGGAATAACGAATACAAGATAACGTCTCGTACTTTTACAAGTATACGTCACGAGATAGGTGATGGTGAACCAGTTGAATTAAAAGTTAATATTCGTCGCCCGAACGCGAGAGCAGGAGGCCCTACTATCTTTTCTTCTAGTGCCATGATTTCTATTAAGAGAGCTGACTATGGGGATGACTTTGGAGATGATGTCAAACAAACTCTTGCACAAATAAAAGGAGACAAAGCAGCGCGCAAAGGTGCACTAGCTAAATTGATGAACAATGGCGAAATATTAGAAATAGATGATGATGATATACAAGGTTGTTCGCTTCTGATGAGCCACAATGGAAGCAAACACACTGTATATTTGTTAGGTGACAGTAAATTCGCTACAAAATTCCCGCTAAAAGCTACTGTAGATGCGAATGGACTGCCCTATCAGAATCAGGTGCGCGTTGAAATGTTGCGAGTCTTGAACGAGATCGTTACCCCGGGCCTAAGGCAATGAGTACGAGTATCCTTAGAGTAATTAAAGATCACTATGCAACCTATGTTAATGCCCAAAGCGGATTAGCAGAAGGTCACAAGACGAGACTTTTCGCTCAGACATCAATTGCCTTAATTCTTTCATTAACTCTCACCAATTTCTCAGAAGGGGCTATTTCTGCGATAATAACTTCACTGTCAATCCTAGCTGGATTTTCATTCTCTGCAATGTTTCCCGTTGCTGCGGATATAAAAAGCGGACTACCAGATCCAGTTTACTCCGAGGATAGAGACGACATTTCGCGATTAGGAACACTATCCTCTTACTTTAGAGCTAATGTTTCTTTTTTCATCCCTCTAACAATTTTTTGCATCATTATATTCTCCATCCAACTACTTGACCCAATCCATAATGAATTCACAAGATTCATAATATCGCAAACACCACTCTCCACAGAGAGCATAAAAAATATTACTTACTATTCAAAAATAATATGCTCAAAAGCGTTAATATTTATTTCCATATTCACATTTATTGAAACCCTATATACCTTTTATCGCATGTGCTTCACAGTACTATTCATCCTTCGAATCAAAGATGAATATAGAGAAACGCACAACCAAAGAAATAGGTATAAATAGAAAAATTAAGAACATCTCTTTTGAAGGATCAATCGTCACGCTCGCTCGCCCACTTCACATGAATTATTTATTTTTATATATAATTTATTCTACGTGAGATAATTGATAAAAATTAATACCTCGCATCAAAGAAAACATTCGACATCCATAATTCAAAAAATATTTCAAAAATATTTGAACTCTACACCTGACATAATAGCTGTTAGATCAAAACCAAATCCACGCCCGCCCCTCCCTTTGCATAGTTGTTCTGCCCGAAATCGTGCCAATCTGATATAAAGATCTTCAGATTGCGCGGGTAAGGACTGCATGGGAACCAAGGGTAAATTCATATTGGCAGTGATGCCGGTAGCACTGCTGAGCTTTGCGTTACCGGCACCGGCGCAAACCACCAATACAGTGCCTTTGGGGCATACGGCGACCACCCGCCCAGCCGCGAAAGCCACACAGGTCGCGCCCCCTTACTTTTCCCCCGACAGCATTGCCAAGGTCCGCCCGGTTCCCACTCCGCCTGTTATAACCGCTACACGACGGGGACCAAATGCAGAAAAATGCACAAAGCTACGTGCCAGCGGTGCGGGTGGGTGGGAGCCGGTCACATATCTGGATGACCGAAAAGTCGCGCGGGGTGTTGGCGTTGATATTTTGCAGGAATTTGCTGGCAAAAACCAGCTTGAGGCGGAGATTGATCTGAGCATTCCCTGGAATCGCGGCATATTGATGCTGGCAAATGGCGAGATTGACGTCATGGCCGGGGCCTATTTTACCCTGGAACGCGACGCAAAATTTCTCTATTCCCGGCCTTTTGCCTCTGACGACGTTATGGTGTTTCAAAATGCCAGTCACACCTTTGACGTCAATGAAGTGCGTGATTTGATCCATCGTCGCGGGGCACGGCCCCAGGGTGGCAGTTATGGTGATTTCCTCGATCACTATGCGACGGATTATCTCGATATTATTTTCTCGCCCACCGGCAACCGCATTCTTGATTTATTGATCAATCAGCGCGTCGATTACGTGATGCTGGGGCGATATGACGGGTTGGCAAATATCGCCAATGACAGAATAGCCGACCAAATACATATGGTAGAAACCCCACTGGTCAAAAATCCGGTCATGTTCATGTTTTCACGCAAGTCACCCTGCCTGGAACTCGTGCCGCAGCTTAATCATTTTATCGCCGAGCTGGAAAAAACGGGTCGTTTGATGGAAATGACCGAAATCCACCTGCCAACCGTGCCGTAAAACTGACCGCATTGGACGACATAAAAAAGCGGGCCACCCAAAAGGCGGCCCGGAGGTAACACTTTCACCAGATAAATCGGCTTTGTCCTTAAATGCTGCGTCAGGCGGCGGTTTCCGCCGGTTTTTCATCCGCCTTGGCCAAAACCGCATCCAGCAGCACCTGCCCGCCCGCATCTGACCAGTGTTTATGCACTTCCTCGATCTCGTTATGGGAAATGCCATCCACACAGGGGATGAAGATCATCGCGGTGGGTGTGACCTTGGCAAGATAGCAGGCATCATGCCCGGCACCGGAAACGATTTCGCGGGCCTTATACCCGCCGCGTTCCGCGCCCTTGCGCACCGCGTCCACACAGGCCGGGTCAAATGGCACCGGTGCGTAATAGAAGATCTGCTCAAATTCGCAGTCAAGGCCAATGCCGGATTTAATCTCCTCCACCCCTTTGCGAAGGGCGGCATCCATATCGGCCAGAACGGCATCATCGGGGTGGCGGAAATCGACGGTCAGGAACACACGACCGGGGATGACATTGCGCGAATTCGGGTGGATTTGCATCATGCCGACCGTGGCACAGGCCAGCGGCCCGCGATCGAGGCCAATTTTATTGACCAGTTCAATAATGCGTGCCGCCCCCAACAGCGCATCCTTGCGCGAGGTCATCGGGGTCGGTCCGGCATGGGCCTCCACCCCGGTCAGGGTAATTTCATACCACCGTTGACCTTGCGCATCGGTGACAATGCCAATATCCATGCCTTCATCTTCCAGGATCGGCCCCTGCTCGATATGGGCTTCAAAATAGGCCCCCATCGGATGGGCATCAATCGTGGCATCGTCATCGCCCATATAGCCGATGCGCTGAAGTTCCTCGCCCATGGTTTTGCCATCAACATCGGCGCGGGAATGGCCGTATTCCAGGTCAAACACTTTGGCAAACACGCCCGATGCCACCATTGCCGGGGCAAAGCGCGATCCTTCCTCGTTGGTCCAGCACACAACCTCTACCGGGGCTTCGGTTTCGTATTTGGCATCATTCAGGGTGCGGATCACCTCAAGCCCGCTTAGCACCCCATAAACGCCATCATATTTGCCGCCGGTCGGCTGGCTATCAAGGTGGCTACCGGCAACAATTGGCGGCAGGTCGGGGTTTTTGCCTTCGCGACGGGCAAAGATATTGCCCATCTTGTCAATGCGGATCGAGCAGCCTTCATCCTTGCACCATTTGATGAACAAATCACGGCTTTCCCGGTCCAGATCGGTCAGGGCCAGGCGGCAGACCCCATCCTTGGCGGTTTTGCCGATTTTCGCCATTTCCATCAGGCTGTCCCAAAGGCGGTCGCCATTGATGTTCAGGTTACGGGCGGTTGACGCAGCAGTCATCAATCAAAGTCCTTTCATATGTGGGGCATATAAATGCACATAAATGCACAATTTGCGGGGCTGCTGCGCCTATTCGGCGGCGTCACGCATCGGGTTAAGCGGATGTTGCGGCCAGGTCATATAGGGCTTGTCGGTTTTGACCGGTTCCATCGTGATACAGTCGGGCACCGGGCAAATGTGGTAACACAGGTTACAACCCACACATTCCTCGTCAATCACAACAAATTCCTTGCCGCCTTCGGGCTTGGCATTCATGGCAATCGCCTGGTGCGATGTATCTTCGCAGGCAATATGGCAACGGCCACATTCGATACATTTATCCGGGTCAATCACGGCCTTGGTATCGAAATTCATGTTCAGTTCGTTCCAGTTCGCCACCTGCGGCACCGCCTTGCGGGTAAACTGGTCAACACTGCTATAGCCCTGATCATCCATCCATTGCGACATGCCATCGATCAAATCATCGACAACGCGGAAACCATAAATCATCGCGGCCGTACAAACCTGCACCGCATTGGCGCCTAACGCCATAAATTCGGCGGCGTCTTTCCAGGTGGTAATGCCGCCAATGCCGGAAATTTCCAGCGCCCGGGTTTCCGGGGTGCGGGCAATTTCGGCCACCATATTCAGCGCAATCGGCTTCACCGCCGACCCACAATAACCCCCGTGGGTTCCTTTGCCATCCACCATCGGTTCAGGCACCATCTGATCAAGATCGACGGAAATGATGGAGTTAACAGTGTTAATAAGCGAAACGGCATCCGCCCCGCCCTTAAGCGCGGCCTCGGCCGACCACAGGATATTGGTAATATTGGGCGTCAATTTGGTGAAAACGGGAATATCGACGGCTTCCTTAACCCAGCGCGTGACCTGCTCCACCATTTCCGGCACCTGACCAATGGCGGAACCCATGCCGCGTTCGCACATGCCATGCGGGCAGCCAAGGTTAAGTTCAATGCCATGCACCCCGCTTTCGGCAATCTGCTGGGCCAGGTCTTTCCAGGCGCGTTCTTCAATCGGGGCCATCATCGACCCGATGATCACATGATCGGGCCATTCTGCCCGGCATTCGCGAATTTCCTGAAGGTTGAGCGCCAATGGGCGGTCGGAAATCAGTTCGATATTGTTAATGCCCAAAAGGCGACGGTTTTGGTCGTGATGCGCCCCATAACGTGACGATACATTGACCACGGGCGGGTCAATCCCCAGCGTTTTCCAGACAACGCCGCCCCAACCGGCCTGAAAGGCGCGCACGACATTGTATTTCTTGTCCGTCGGCGGTGCGGATGCCAGCCAGAACGGGTTAAGGCTATCGATACCAGCAATCTTGCAGCTTAAATCAGCCATGTTCTCTCTCCTCGGCGGGCAATGCTCAGGCGGTTTTCAAAAAGGCATCAATGGCGATGGCGGCACATTTGCCATCTTCAACCGACTGAACGGTCAAATCCTCGCCGCTTTTGATACAGTCGCCCCCGGCAAAAATACCCGGTGCCGTTGTTTGATAGGTGTCATCCACCACAATCTTGCCGCCGGAAATTTCCATGCCTGCAAGGTCATCGGTTTTGATCTTCTGACCAATCGCCTTTAAAACCTGATCGGTTTTGACCTCAAAGGTCTCGCCGGTTCCCACCAGCTTGCCGCTGGCATCCAGGGCGGTTTTTTCAAACACCATGCCCATCAGGCGGCCATTGGCCTTGATCTCAACCGGTTTGGCCCAATACCGCACGATCACGCCATTGATCTTCGCCAGTTCCTGTTCAAATTCAGTGGCGGACATATGTTCGGGACCGCGACGGTAAACCAGGGTTACTTCATCGGCCCCCAGGCGCTTGGCCTGCACGGCGGCATCAATCGCGGTATTGCCCCCGCCAATCACCACAACCGAATTACCGACCGGCAGGGTGGATTTGTCACTGGCCTGACGCAGGTTTTCAATAAAATCAATCGCATCATCAACGCCGCTGGCGGCCTCTCCGGCCAGGCCCAGATTATTGGTGGCGCCAAGGCCAACGCCAACAAACACCGCATCAAAGGATGATTTAACATCCGCAAGCGCAATGTCACGGCCCAGCGCCTTGCCATATTCAATGGTGATGCCGCCGATACCCAGCAGGAATTCAACCTCGCGCTGGGCGAAATCGTTGGTCATTTTATAGGCCGCAAGGCCATATTCATTCAGGCCGCCCGGTTTCGGCTTGGCTTCAAATACCGTCACATCATGGCCCAGCATGGCTGCCCGGTGTGCGCAGCTTAACCCGGCGGGACCGGCACCAATCACGGCAATTTTTTTGCCAGTGGCCTCTGCCCGTTTAAACGGATGCGGCAGGTTTCGCGCCATTAAATGGTCAACGGCGTAGCGTTGCAAACTGCCAATTTCGACGGCTTCGTCTTCGGCAACGTTGCGCACACAGGCCTGTTCACACAGAACCTCGGTCGGGCAGGCCCGGGCACAGGTGCCGCCCATGATATTGGCCGACAAAATGGTTTTTGCCGCCCCATCCGGGTTGCCGGTGCTGATTTTACGAATGAAACTGGGAATATCAATCGATGTCGGGCACGCCGTGACACAGGGTGCATCATAACAATACAGGCACCTGTTGCTTTCGGCCATGGCCTGCAAGGTGGAAAAAGGCGGGTGCAGATCGGAAAAATTATCGGCAATGGCAACAGCCGACATCTGGCCGGTTTGCAAAGCGGGCTTTGCCTGCTGGGTCGTCATTTCATGTCTCCCTGCGCTAAAGGCGTCCTCTCCTGCGCCAGCGAGAGACATGCGACAGAAATACAGCAAACAGATACATCACGAGCGTTGATGGCATGCACGATGCTGCCAACCCTGATATATCCGGTATTTTGTAATCCTGGCGTTTTTCAACAGACCCGCCGCATTTTTGCGATCAGGGCCGTCGATCCCTTATTTTTATCCCGCCGTGTTTTTGTCTTTTAACATTGCTTACACGGTCAGGAGCCTCTCTCTGACTTTGACAGCATGATCAATCCTGATCATTTGGTCAAGATTAATTTTACCCGCAAAATTGCACTTTTCCTGTCTCGAAAAAAACACTGTTATTTCAAAGATGTTTCCGCAAAACCCGCCAGATGGACGGGTTAAATCATAAATTGATTTCGTTTTTTTCGGAACAACCTGCAAACCGGCACGTTGAATTTCTAATCTGCCGATGCCAACGTCCGCAGCAAACGACCTACCGCGAACCGGCGCCACATCGGTACGATTACAGCGCAAGGCACATCCCGCGGGTAGGGGAGGCAAAGATGACCACGATTGAGGCACAATCGGGCAGTTCGCAGGGCGATGGCACACAAGCAGGCCCTATTGCCGTTCGCCGCAATTTTCAGGTGGCGAACATCGTTGACATCGGGCTTTTCCAACACGCCGCCGGACGCTTTAAAAACCATCCCTTATGGAGCAAAAGCCATGTCCGATCATCCCATCCTTGTCGGGTTTGATGGCACTGATGCGGCACATCGTGCCGTTGAATTTGCCGGTTCCCGCGCCGAAGCTGCAGGATGCCCCATTCATATTGCCTATATTCTTGAATGGTCGCCCTACAGCTTTCTTTCCGCCCAGGAACTTGAAGAACGCCACCAACGCCGCACCGAAGAACTTGGCCGCGCCGAAGCCACACTTAACCCCGCCCTTGAAATCCTGCGTAAACGCAACATCGCCGTAACTTACGAAGTCCGCTACGGGCATTCGGGCGAATTGATGTGCAAAATCGCCAAGGAAAAACAGGCCTGCCAAATTGTGATTGGCCGTAAGGGGGGATCGGGTCTTGGTGCCCGTCTGCTCGGCAGTCTGGCCCTGACCCTTGTTCAGGCGGCCCCCCTGCCTGTTACCGTTGTTCCCTAAGCCCTGCCCTTTTCGACATCACACAACCTCAGACGGCGCAAAGCCGCAAATACGGGAAATAAAAAAGACAAGATCAGGAGCATCTCATGTTTTCAACAAAATGGATTCCCGCCTCGGTGGCGGGTGTGGCCATTTTATCCTGTGCGCATGTGGCACAGGCCCAGCAGGGCGGTATGGACCAGGCGATTAACGAAACAGTCGCCCCAATTTCCAATGTGATTGCCGGTGCCATTTTTTACAGCGTGTCAGTAGGCGATGTTGACTTTCCGCTGATTGTTGGCTGGCTGGTTCTCGCCGCAACCATTTTCACCCTTTATTTTGGATTTGTTCAATTTCGCAAATTTGGTCATGCAATCTTGCTGGTCAAGGGGGATTATTCCGACCCCAACGATGCGGGCGAAGTATCCCATTTCCAGGCCCTGGCAACCGCGCTTTCCGGCACCGTCGGGCTGGGCAACATTGCCGGGGTCGCCGTTGCCATCTCCATTGGCGGCCCCGGCGCCACCTTCTGGATGATTTTGGCCGGGCTTTTGGGCATGGCGTCAAAATTCACCGAATGTACGCTGGGCGTTAAATTTCGCAATGAATATGCCGATGGCCGCATTTCCGGCGGGCCGATGTATTATCTGTCTAAGGGACTAAAAGAACAGGGAAAACCCGGCCTTGGCCGCGTGCTTGCCATTCTGTTTTCCATTTGCTGCATTGGCGGTGCCATTGGCGGCGGCAATATGTTTCAGGCCAACCAGGCCTTTCAGCAAATTGTCAATGTCACCGGCGGCGAACAAAGTTTTCTTAGCGGAAATGGGTGGTTGTTCGGCCTGGTCATGGCCGCCATTGTCGGGATGGTCATTATTGGCGGCATCAAGTCGATTGCCAAAGTGACGGAAAAAATCGTGCCCTTCATGGCGGTTATTTACGTTATTTCCGGCCTTATCATTATTGGCATGAATCTGGACCATGCCGGGGATGCCATCTATCGCATTTTCAACGGGGCCTTTACCGGTGCCGGTGTGGCCGGCGGCATGATCGGCGCGCTGATTCAGGGTTTCAAGCGGGCGGCTTTCTCTAACGAAGCCGGTATTGGCTCTGCCGCGATTGCGCACTCGGCCGTGCGGACCAAGGAACCGATTACCGAAGGTTATGTTGCCCTTCTCGAACCGTTTATTGATACGGTTGTTATTTGCACCATGACCGCCATTGTCATCACCATTTCCGGCGAGCTGCAAACCGACCTGACCGGTGTTGAGCTGACATCCGCGGCCTATGCCACCGCCTTTACCTGGTTCCCCATCGTTCTGGCGCTGGCGGTTGTGCTGTTTGCCTTTTCCACCATGCTGTCCTGGTCCTATTACGGGCTTAAGGCATGGACTTATCTGTTTGGTGAAGGCAAAGGCAAAGAAACGGTGTTCAAGGGCTTTTTCTGCCTGTGCGTCATTATCGGGGCTAGCATGAATCTTGGCCCGGTCATCGACTTTTCCGATGCCATGATCTTCGCAATGGCCCTGCCCAACGTGGTTGGCCTGTATTTCCTGATGCCGGTTGTCAAACGCGAAGCCGCCCAATACTGGCAAAAAATCGAACGTGGCGAGATCAAAAAGGTCAAATAAACCTGCTTTACCAACACCGTCAAATCAGAACCGGCACCTTCTGAAGGTGCCGGTTCTGTCGTTCCAAACGCCTCAGGATACCACCGGCGGGCTTTGCACATAAGCCAGCAACAGGCGGGCAACGGCAACAAAACTGTCCATATGGGCCCGTTCATGCCCGTGCGAGGCATCAAGGCCAAAACAGATCAGCGCAGCGCGGGTGTCGTACCCCGCCTCAAGGGCGGAGGCCACATCGCTGCGGTAAAATTTGAACACATCGCGCGAATGTTCAATATCGCTGGTCTTGCATAAATCAATCAGATGGCGGTTCAGCTTCCGGTCAAACGGGCCGGACATATCCATCATGGCGATGGTGACACCATATTCGCTGGTATTTTGTCCCGGTGCATGAGTGCCATTATCCACCGCCACCAGTTCCCCTACATCACCATCAAGCACATGCGCCCCGCCCAGGCCGACTTCCTCGGCAATAGTGAAAATCACCCGGCAATTGACCGGCAGGGAAATGCCGTTTTCCATCACGGCCCTGATCATCGCCAAAACCGATGCCACACCGGCCTTGTCATCGAGATGGCGCGACACGACAAAGCCGCTATCGGTAAATTCGGTATTGGTATCAATGGCAATCAAATCGCCAATATTAACCCCGATCGCCATCACATCCTTACCATTGGCAACCCGTTCATCCAGGCGAACTTCCACCTGGCTCCAGGCCACCGGCTGGCTGTCAATTTCGGTATTATAGGTATGGCCCGATGCCTTGTTGGGCACAATCGTGCCGCGCCATTTTTTGCCATCATCACCATAAACCGTCACCCGCGCCCCTTCGGCAAAGCGCGATGACCAGTGCCCGACCGACATAATCGCCAGGCGGCCATTATCCTTGATTTCCTTCACAATCGCGCCCAGCGTATCCAGATGCACCGCAACTGCCCTGTCCGGCGTTTTGCGCTTGCCTGGCAGCAGGGCACGAATAGCCCCGCGCCGCGTCAGCTCAAATTCAACACCCAGCCTTTCCAGTTCATCGCAAACAAAGGCGACAATCTCGTCGGTCATTCCCGTCGGGCTGTGAATTGCCAGCATTCGGGCCAGAATATCGGCCAGATAATCGCGATCAATGTGCGGGGCAGACATGGATACTCCTGTCAGTCTTAAGCCGGGTACAATCCCGGTTCCGTCAATGTTTGGTGATAATCGAGGATAGCGCCTGCAATTCCGGGCTCAGGGGCTGGTCAGGCGGCACATCATTGCTGCCCACCCGCAAAAACCGGCGTTCCACCACCGCTTCCTGTTCTTCCATCAAACGCTGGGCGGCACACATATGCTGGTAAATCATCGCCCGCGCCGTTTCGCCGTCGCCATTTTGCAGGGCTGTAATCAAACGCAATTGATAATTGCGGCCCACCTCGCGCAGTTCGGCATTGGGTTCATCATAAATCTTTTTGCACACTGTCAAATTCATCAACAGGTCAATCATGAACCGGCAAACAAAGGCCAAAAGCGGATTGGGGCAGATCTCGACCAGAACCAGATGAAATTCCAGTTCCTTGATGCGCTGACGATGCGCTTCCTCGATACTGGCGGGCTGGCGGGCATACCAGGTCATCTTTTCTTCCAGCCGGGCAAAATCATCCTCGGTCATATGACCAATGCAGGCGGCCGCCATTTCGGGTTCCAGCAGGATGCGCAATTCGTAAATATCGCGGATCGACAAATCCTTGAAAAAGAAATAATTGCCCAGCAATTCCACCGCACGCTGTTCGGGAACGCGGTCAATAAATGCCCCGCCGCCAGGCCCGGTGCGGGTGGCAATCAGGCCTTGCGTTTCCAGCGATTTAAGGGCTTCGCGCACCGTTCCCTTCGATGCCCCCAACAGCGAAATCAGCTCTGCCTCCTGCGGCAGGCGCGATCCGGGGCGCAAGCGTTTTTGGGCGATATAATCCTTGATCGCCTCGCTGATTGCTTCGGGGCGTTTGCGGTCCCGTTTGCGTGTTTTATCCAGCGCATCCTGCCGGGATTTGGGAAATGTCGGTCGATCGGTCATTCACGCTCCATATGCCGCCAGTGCGACCTGTATGCTGCCCTGCTGTGCGGGCAAATCAATTTTAGTATTGGTCTGTCTTATGTCATCCCACCCAACGGGTGAAAACAGGCCGTAGCATGATTATCCAACCCAAAGTCGGCTTCCGGTACATTTTTTCGACAATCATCCTGCGCATATGGACAGCGCGGGGCAAAGGCACAACCCGGCGGGGGTGCCATCGGGTCGGGCAGTTCGGCGTTTGCTTCCTCGCCCTGCAAGCCACGCTTGCCCGGCACCGGCGCACTATCGAGCAACAACCGGGTATAGGGATGGTGCGGGTCCACAAACAGGGCCTTGCCCGCTGCCTGCTCCACCACCCGGCCAAAATACATCACCGCCACCCGGTCACTTACGGCCTCCACCACCGATAAATCATGGCTGATGAAAATATAGGTCAGGCCAAAGCGCACTTTTAAGTCATCCAGCAGGTTCAAAACCTGCGCCTGTACCGACACATCCAGGGCCGATACCGGTTCATCAAGCACGATAATTTCCGGCTCCGCTGCCAGGGCCCGTGCAATACCAATGCGCTGCGCCTGCCCGCCGGAAAATTCATGCGGATAACGATCCAGGAATTCCGGGCGCAAATTCACGCAATCCATCAGCTCTTTTAACCGGTCCTCCAGCGCCTTGCCGGACAGATTGCGCAAATAACGCAACGGCGCGCTTAAGGTTTCGCGGATCAATTTACGCGGGTTAAGCGAACTGATAGGGTCCTGAAACACATATTGAATGCGTCGCGACAGGGCATGACGATCCTGGCTTAGCAAATCATTCAACTGCGCACCCGAAAGCTGAATATCGCCGTCACTGGGCCGGTCCAGCCCCACAAGCATGCGGGCCAGGGTGGATTTGCCACAGCCGGATTCCCCGACAATACCCAGCGTCTCGCCCTTGCGCACGGCAATATCCACCCCGCGCACGGCATAAACCGATGGCTTTTTGCCCATAAACAATGTGCGCCCGCCACCAAACACCCGCACCAGATCACGGGTTTGCAAAACAATATCAGGCATGGCGAACCTCCATCGGTTTGATGCAACGCACGGCATGGCCGTCACCCAGAGGATCAAGGTCAATGGCCCCGGCCCGGCAGGCATCCGCCGCACGGTCACAACGATCAGCAAAGGCGCAGCCCACCGGCAAATCATTGACCGCCGGGGGCAGGCCCGGAATGGCGGCAATTTCGCGCGCGGCTTCGCCCAAACGCGGCACACAATCGATCAGGCGTTTGGTATAGGGATGCGCCGGGTTTTCCAAAACCTGCTGCGTTGTGCCCATTTCGACAATCTGCCCGGCATACATCACAGCAACCCGGTCGCAAATTTCCGAAACCACGCCAAAATCGTGGGTAATGAACAAAACCGACGTACCATGCTGTTCGCGCAAATTGTTCATCAGTTTCAAAATTTGCGCCTGCACCGTCACATCAAGGGCGGTTGTCGGTTCATCGGCAATGATCAGTTCGGGTTCGTTGGCCAGCGCCATGGCAATGCCTACACGCTGGCGCATCCCGCCCGATAATTGATGCGGGTAACTATCGGCCCGTTTTTCCGGGTTGGGAATGCGCACCATGCGCAAAAGTTCAACCGCCTTTTGCCAGGCTTCCTTGTAGCTGACGCGATTATGGGCGCGGATCGCCTCGACCAACTGGTCGCCGACCGAAAATAACGGATGCAGCGTTGAAAGCGGGTCCTGAAACACATAAGCCACACGCCCGCCACGAATGGCGCGAATTTCCTGTTCGTGCATGTCAAACACATCGCGCCCGGCCAGCATCACCCGGCCCCCGGCAATGGTACCGGGTGGGGATGCCACCAGCCCCAACAGCGACAATGCAGTAACAGATTTGCCAGAGCCGGATTCCCCCACCAGGCCAACACATTCGTTGCGCCCGACATGGAAGGATACCCCGCCAACCGCCTTATAGACATCATCGCCCAGGACAAATTCGGTGCGCAAATCCTCGACCGACAAAATGGCGTCCTTGTCGGCATCACTTCTGGCATCCGGCTGACCATTGGCCTGCACCGAACCCACAACTGCCGGGCCATCCCATGTACTGCGATCAATACGTGTTACCGGGGCCGGACGGGCCAGCGCGCCCGATTTCAAACGCGGGTCCAAAATGTCGCGAATACCATCGCCCAGCAAATTGATGCTCATGACCAGTAAAAAGATCATGCCACCAGGAATGGCCGATAAATGCAGCGCGGTGGTGATCAGCTTGCGCCCCTCGCCCAGCATCGAGCCAAGGTCCGCCTGCGGGGGTTGTGCGCCCAGCCCCAAAAAGCTAAGCCCTGCCGTTTCCAAAATCATCCAGCCCACCGTGGTGGACATGGTAATCACAATCACCGGCATCACATTCGGCAAAATCTCGCTCAGCAAAATACGGATATGCCCGTTGCCCGACAAACGCGCAGCATCGACAAATTCCCGATGCGCAATCCCCACCGTCACCCCGCGAATGTTACGAGCAAAAAACGGTATATTGACCACGGCAATGGCATAAAGCGCATTCATCAGCCCCGGCCCCAGGGCCGCAACAATCGCCAGTGCCAGCAAAATATAGGGAAACGCCATCACCATATCGATGCCACGCATCATGATATTATCGGTACGCCCGCCGAAATAGCCGGAAATAATACCAATGGCAGAGCCGAAAAACGCGGCAAACAACGATGCCGAAATCCCCACCGCCAGGCTAACCCGCGTGCCCCATAACAGGCGCGATAACAAATCGCGTCCCAAATGGTCGGTGCCGAGAAAATGCCCGTCGCTTAACGGCGGTAACAGGCGGTTGGCCGGGTCGGTCACATCGGGGTTAACCAGCGGCAACCACGGCGTAATCAGCGCCAGAATGATCACCCCGGCGAAAATTACTGCCCCCATCAGGGCCAAATGGTTCCGCGCCAGAAGTTTGAACGCCGAAGGCCGTGCCGAACGTTTACGCGGCTTTGCCGCCATATTGGTTGAGGATGCCGGGTTACTCATGCCTTGACCCTCGGATCGATAAGGTGTTGCAACACATCGGCAAACAGATTGAACAGCACATAACTTGCCGCCACAATCACAACGCCACCCTGTACGAGCAAAATATCGCGGGTCGCAATCGCCGTAACCAGCATGCGGCCAATACCGGGCCACTGAAACACGGTTTCAATATAAACCGCCCCGCCCAGCACAAAGCCCGCCTGCACGCCAATCACCGGGATGACATTAACCAGTGCGGCCTTAAAGGCATGGCGATAAATCACCCGTCTTTCATCCAGGCCCTTGGCGCGCGCGGTGCGAATATAATCCTGGCGCAACACTTCCAGCATGTTGGAACGGGTCAGGCGCGCAATCACCCCGGTTGCCACCACCGCCAGCGTCACGGCAGGCATAATCAGATGACGCAACAAATCGGGCAAATCGCCACCGCCATAAATCGCATACATGCCACTGACTGGCAGCCAGCGCAATTTGACGGCAAACAGCAACATCATCATCAGCCCCAGCCAGAATGACGGTATCGAAATGCCAATCAGCACCACAAAGGTCAGGGTTTTATCCGCCCAGCCATATTGCCGCACCGCCGAAACCACGCCGGTCAGAAGGCCAAAAACCGTACATAACATCAGCGACGCCCCTGCCAAAATCAGCGTCGCGCCAAACCGTTCCAAAACCTCGTCCAATACCGGGCGGTTCAGGCTATAAGACCGGCCAAAATCGCCATGCAGCATATTGGAAAGCCAGATCCAGTATTGACTGAACAGCGATTTATCGAGGCCAAGATCGGCCCGTAACTTGGCGATGTTTTCCGGCGTCGCATAGGACCCCAAAATCGCCAGGGCCGGATCACCCGGAATAAGGGACATGATCAAAAAGACAATCACGGTCAGACCCAGCAAAACCGGAATCATCAAAACCAGTCGGCGCAAAATATAGACGTGCATGACAGGGCTCGTCAGTGTGAGTGCGGGAAAAATGCCAGGTGCAAACAAATGTATTCACTTGCACCCGGCGTAAGGTCAAACTGGCGCATCAGGCCAGCAACAGCCAAAGGCCTAATCCTTGCTGACATCCTTTAACAGCAGGAAGAAGGACGGTTGCAGCTTGAAGCCCTTCACCGCGGCACTGGTCACGGCGTTCTGTTTCCAGTTGGCAATAAAGGCCCAGGGTGCATCGTCATGCACAATCTGTTGCATTTCACGATACAGCTTTGCCCGTTCATTCTGATCGGTTGAGGTGCGGGCCTTTTCCAGCAATTCATCCACTTTGGGGTTGGAATAATAACCGGAATTAAAGCCGCCCTTGTCGGGCCAGGCATCGGTGCGCAGCGCCAGATACGGCAATGTATCGGGGTCGTTGGTCATCCAGGCCATTTCGGCCATGTCCGCCTTGCCCTCAAGCCCGGGATTAACCTTGCCCAGGAAGGTATTCCATTCATAGGTTTCGATCTTGACCTTCAGGCCAACCTTCGCCAAATCAGCCTGGATCGCGGCGCCCATCGGGATCGGGTCCAGCATGCCCGAGCCGCCTTCGGTCACGTAAAAGGTCACTTCCTTGCCCGATGCCCCGGCTTCATCAATCAGCTTTTTGGCCTTTTCAACGTCATAGGGGTAAGGCTGAAGGCTTTTGTCATAGGCCCAGGCAAAGGCAGGCGGCGTCGGCCCGGCGGCAATATCGGCCGTGCCCTGCAAAACGTTATCCACCAGCGCCTTTTTATTGATGGCGTAATTGATCGCCTGGCGCACACGCTTGTCCTTAAACGGGCCATCCTTGGTATTGAGGATCAGGAACCACAAATGCGGCCCGGCCTGCTGATAGACCGTAAAGTTGGCATCAGATTCCAACTGCCCCAAATTATCTGGCGGCACCTCGACCATCAGGTCAATGCCACCGGCCATCAGTTCGGCAATGCGGGTATTGGCATCGGTAATCGGGCGAAAAACAACGGCATCCAGTTTCGGGGCGCCATCCCAGTAATCATCATTCCGGGTGACAACGACCTTGGAATTGCTTTCCCATTCCTCGAATTTAAACGGGCCGGTGCCCACCGGATGACGGCCAAAATCCTTGCCATATTTCTTGACCGCCGTGGGCGAAACCATCAGCCCCGTGGGATAGGCCAGGTTGGACAGGAACGGCGCATAGGGTTCCTTGAGGGTGAATGTGACCGTGAGGTCATCCACCACGTCAATTTTGTCAATCGCGCTAAAGAAAAACGCCAGCGGGAACGGCCCGGTATCATGCTGCGGGTGTTTTTCATCCAGCATGCGGTCAAAATTGTATTTTACCGCCTCGGCGTTAAACGGCGTGCCATCATGGAAGGTCACGCCCTCGCGCAGTTTAAAGGTATAAACCTTGCCGTCATCCGAAATGGTCCAGCTTTTGGCAAGGTCGGGTTCGACCTCAAGCGTGCCATCCTTATAGCGCACCAGCCCATCATACATATTGACCAGAATGCGGAAATCGTTGACCGCCGTATCGGCGGCCGGGTCAAGCGATTTGGGTTCGGCAATCTGCCCGACCAGCAGAACGCCCGGCGGTGTCTGTGCATCAGCCGTCCCGGCTGAAAATGCTGAAACTGTCAAGGCCGCTGCGACCAGCGCCCCTTTAAACAGGCTTTTCATTCAAGCCTCCCTTCTCATAAGCCTCTCGATCTGGGCCGGATCACGATCCGAACCTTACGGTGACAACCCTTTTTTGTTGCGTTGAACGTTTCCACGTCAAAGGCCGTTGCCAGCCCTGCCGGTTGTTGCGGTTGCAATGTCTATTTATAATGATAAATTGGCATCGGGCAATTATTTATCATTATAAATTTAGCCGTCCCGCATAACAGCCCTTCTGACCTGGCAGGAAAAATGACCTATTCGCTGATTGCAAAAGACCCGAAAACCAAGGCTCTCGGGCTGGTAACGGCCACCGGCAACCTTGCCGTTGGCGGCTTTGTTCCCCATTTGCGCGCCGGGGTTGGCGCGATTGCCACACAGGGCTATTCCACCAATTACTGGTATGGCGTTAACGGGCTAAATCGCCTGCAAGCCGGTGAAAATGCCGAGTCCGTGGTGAAAAACCTGACCGACGCCGACGAGGGCCGCGCATATCGGCAAATGCTGTTGCTTGATGCCAATGGCAATGGTGCGGCCTGGACCGGGTCGGCCAACAGCCCCCATCATGACCATATCATCACGCACAATCTGGTTGCGGGCGGCAATATTCTGGCAAACGAAACCGTCATCCCCGCCATGAAGCAAGGGTTCGAGAACGCCGTTGAAAATGGCTGTTCTTTTGCGTTGGCTCTGCTGCATGCGCTGGAAGCCGCCTTTGACGCAGGCGGGGATAAACGCGGCACCAGTTCGGCCACCATCCAGGTTGTGACCCCCAATCAGCTCCCGCTTGACCTGCGGGTCGATGACCATCCCCATCCGATTGCCGAGCTGAAACGCCTGTATGACATGACCCGTCAATCCGACTACCAGTCCTTCTTCGTCCGTTTGCCGACACCGGACCATCCACACCAGCATTGATCAACATTGATCAATATATTTTTCCACCCCGCTATTCGGAGGCCCCATGCTGGGACAACTTGTTTATGATCGCCTGGAACAGGCCGCACAATTTTCCCGACCCGGCCCCGGTGTCACCCGCCTGTTTTTAAGTGCCGAACACAAACAGGTCGCCATCCTGATTAAGGAGTGGATGGAACAGGCCGGGCTGGAAACCGAAATGGATGCCACCGGCAATATTGTTGGTCGCGATGAAAAAGCACGTAATGGCGCCCCGACCCTGATCATGGGGTCGCATCAGGATACGGTTGTGTCGGGCGGCAAATATGACGGCATGCTGGGTGTTGCCCTGCCAATCACGGTGGTCGGGGACCTTTATAAACGCAAAATCGATCTGCCCTTTGGCATCGAAATTGTCGCCTTTGGTGACGAGGAAGGTACGCGGTTTCAATCCACCCTTGTCGGCTCCCGCGCCCTTGCGGGGACATTTGACCCAGCCGCCCTTGATGCCATGGATGATAATGGTGTTACGGTACGCACCGCCCTGCAGGACTTTGGCTGCACCCCCGACAGTATACCCAGCCTGAAACGGTCGCGCAAAAACACACTGGGCTTCCTGGAAGTGCATATCGAACAGGGCCCGGTGCTGGAAGGAAGAAACCTGCCCGTCGGGATTGTCACTGCCTTAACCGGGATTGAACGCCACCGCGTGGTCATCAAGGGCAAGGCCAGCCACGCCGGAACCACCCCAATGGATCACCGCCAGGATGCCCTGCTGGCAGCCGCCGATATTGTTCACAAGGTCAACCAGGTATGCCGCGAAACCGAGGGCATGGTTGGTGTGGTCGGCAAGCTGGAAGTATCGCCCAACGCGGTAAATGTGATTCCCGATAGCGTTGACCTGACAATTGAACTCCGCGCACCGGAACGCGCCGTGCGGGTCAATGGGCGTGGGGCCATTTTATCGGCTTTGGGCGGCATTGCGCAAAACCGGGCAGTAGCAATTAATGCCGATCAAACTTACGAGGCAGAAGGTGTGCCCTGTGCCGACTGGATGATGAACGGGCTGGAAGCCGCCATAACCCAACACAACATTCGCCCCCTGCGCCTGTTTAGCGGGGCGGGGCATGATGGCCTGGCCATGCACGATTTATGCGACATTGGCATGTTGTTTGTCCGCTGCAAGGACGGGTTAAGCCATCATCCCGATGAAGCCATCACCGCCGAAGATGCCGACATCGCGGCACAGGTACTGGCGACCTATTTGCAAAATCTGGCGCAATTCTGCTCGAAACTGGCGGGATAAAAACACAGGTTTATCGTTGCGCATTGCCGCCCTGCAAAGCCAGGCCTTTGCAGAATGCCTGAAATATGCGATTTTGGGCGCATCAATGCTGGTAAATATGATATGACCCGCCAGCAAGAGAGAGAACATTTCCCGCATTCCCTAAATAAAGACCCGACGATATGAGTGATCAATCGCGCCGTTCCGAATTGTTGATGCCTGCTGGCTCTTTGGAAAAGCTTAAAATTGCCGTGCTGTATGGCGCGGATGCCGTTTATATGGGCACGCCTGATTTATCACTGCGGGTCAAAAGCCAGATGTCGCTGGATGATGTGGTGGAAGGCATTGAATTTGCCCATCAGCATGGGGTGCGGGTTTACCTGACATTGAACCTGTTTTCGCACAACAAGGACATTTCCAAACTGCCGGAATATGTTGAAACCGTGCGCAAGGTAAAGCCGGACGGACTGATTGTCGCTGACCCCGGCGTTTTCATGTTTGTGCGCGAACAGGCCCCTGAAATTCCGTTACATGTCTCCACCCAGGCCAATGTCTGTTCGTGGCAGTCCGTCAAATTCTGGCAAAGCATTGGTGCCAAGCTGGTGGTGCTGGGCCGCGAGGTTTCCTACGAGGAACTGACCGAAATTCGCGAAAAATGCCAGGACATCAAAATCGAAGCCTTTGTGCATGGTTCCATGTGCATGACCTATTCCGGCCGCTGCCTGCTATCAAACTTCATGGCAGAACGCGGGGCCAACCAGGGGGCGTGTGCCAATAGCTGCCGCTGGAAATACAAGGTCCATATGAAGCTGAAAGATGGCACGGTCAAGGAACTGAACCTGACCGAAGAAAATATGGAACTGTTTGATTTCTTCCTGGAAGAAGAAATGCGCCCCGGCGAACTGATGGAAATTCAGGAGGATGAACGCGGATCTTACATCCTCAATTCGCGTGACCTCTGCATCATGCCGAAACTGGAAGACTACCTTAAAATCGGTGTCGATAGCCTGAAGGTAGAAGGCCGCGGCAAAAGCCCGTACTATGCCGGGCTGGTCGCACGCGCTTATCGCATGGCGATAGATGACTGGTACGAAGACCCCGAAAACTGGTCGGCAGAACCCTATATGAAGGAACTGGCAACCATCCCCAACCGGGGCTATACCCTGGCCTTCCATGAAGGACGGCTGACCAATTATGCGCATGGCTATGACAGCTCCAGCAACGTTTCGGACTGGGAGTTTGCCGGGCTGATCGAACGGGTGGAAGACGATGCCTTTATCGTGTCGGTCAAAAACCGCCTGCTGGCTGGCGACGTTTTGGAAATTGTCCCGCCCAAGGGCCGTAAAACCATTTTCATCCGCATGTATGAATTTATCGATGCCAATAGTGGCAAGGTTGGCGAAGCCGTGCATGCCGGGGCCAAACCAATGGTCCGTATTCCGTTTTCACTGTTAGAGCAGGAAGACCCGGACTATCTGCGCACCGCCTTCCCGCCGCTGACCATCATCCGCAAGGAAAAGGCCTTAACGCCGGACGAATGGGAACGCATGAAGCTGGACCAGGAAGGCCATAAAATTGAAATGGGTAAAGGCAACCCGGCACGGTACGACGCCAAACGCGACGCCCTGCAGGACGCCCTTGATGAACGCCAGAAAGACCGCACCTTCCGCACCCCGCGCGTGGGAACACAAGGCTGTTGTGGCCGGGGCTGCAATGGCTGCCTGATCTTCTGGCACGACCCGCAATATGCCAAGGCCCGCGACATCCTTGCCAAACGCAAACAGGGCGAAATGCTGGAACGCGACGGCAAAACGGTGGCGGCGGAGTAATTCCGCCCCCTCCCCGATACAAAGAAAAAACGTTGAACGCTATTATAACGGTTTACACCCAAGCTGGGTGATTGAATTATATACCCTACATGCAATCGTCGACGCTTCAACTTGCAGTTTTTCTAAAATGCCTTGATCAAGTGGCGTATCAAAAATTCTTAGTTCTCTATCAATGTAAAATAATTCTGAAAAACCATTCCCATCGGGTATACGCCAAGAACCATGACATAAAGGATTTCGATACTGAGCAACTTTTTTTAAGTCCTCAATCAACTCATCAACATTCAAAACATGCGCTTTAGGATGATCCTTAAGTGCTTTATGATACATGTCAATTAGTACACCCAACGGGCGATGCAATGCCTTTTCCACTATTTTTTGCCACACGTCCAATGCCTCTTGGGCATCAGTTTCTGGAACCTGTTTAGAGCCAGTAATTGCTATGATGGCCCTTCCCAGCATTTCCTCTAAAAAGCCAAAAGTAGCAATAGCTCGACCGAACTGCTCCCAAAACTCTGGCGGATGCCGATGTGTAGGAAACTGAGAAGGCCGCTTAAAAGGATCGCATTCCATCATCATAGCTTCTCATACTCAACATCATTTCAGCTTAGATAAATAATTTACTCCCTCGCTTACGCCAATTCAAACCGAATATCCTTTGCACCTTTCTAAAATACCCTCGACCCGTCAAACATGTGCGAGGTTGATCATAAAAGGCAGCAACTAGAAAAAACCGAACCAGATTATCAATACAGCTTAAGTTTCCAGTTTTGCATGAAGAAAACGTGCAACACACATTACGAAAATACAAAGAAAAACCCCTTGATGCCATGTTGCATTCAAGGGGTTTTCCATAAGGCCCGCACCAGCGGGAGGTTAAAGCCAGGTGCAGGCTATTTGATCAGCGGCAGTTCCACGCGGCTGCCTTGCAGGGTCCATTCCATCGGGTCGAGGATGCGGCCTTCTGCCTTCACAACACCGTTGGCCTGAAACAGCACAGTGCCATAATCGGCATCCTCGATACGGTAGGTGCCGTCATCCCCGGCCTCAACCGACAGAGCATGGCGCGCTGCAAACCCGGACAAATCCTGTGTATGGCCCAGCCGGAGCACCCAGATGCTGTCCCGCCCGGCAAGGCGCAATTCATGGGCGGCGGAGCTTCCCGTTTTCACCAGTTCCAGCGGACCGGAGGCCGAAACCAGCAACGCCCCCGCGCCCGAACGGGCACAGGCCCTGTTCGCATCAACCTGCCATTCGTCAAAAATGGGGGTCGGGAACCAGGCATGGGTGAAATCGGGCTGCGGGGCGACCCCTTCAAACCGCACAATGGCAAGGTCTCGATATTGCTGCACACGCGGCACACTGGCCGACCCGCCCCAGAAGGATGGCCGCCCAAAACCCGATTGCACAATTTCACCGGGATGGTTGATGAACAATTGTGCGCCGGGTTCGCGACCAATACGGGCCTGAATCAGGGTTTCCTGATAGCCCCAGTCGCGCCAGCGATAAAGGGCCGCAGACCCCATTGCCGTTTCACTGGTTTTATAATGATACAACCGGCAAAAGGCGTTTTCCCCCTGCCAGAAGGTCCATTCCTGTGCCGCATCGGGCTTTTCCCAACAGGCAATATCGGCAAGGTCCGGCAGATTTAAGCCATAATCACGCAAGGCCAGCGCCACCTGGGCCAGGCAATTGACATGTGCGCCAAATTGCCCCTTGCCCCACAGCAAACGGGCAAGGCCGGTCAGTTCCAGGGTGTCGGCCACACATAGGGAATGTTCATAACTGCGCCCCTGTGCCCCGGTAATCACCCCGTGATGGGCGGAATGGGCGATCATGGTGATCAGCCGGACAATGGCACGCGACGCCCGATCGCGAATAACCGCATCCGGGGCCAGGGCAAACAGGGCGGTTAACCCCTTAAGGTCAATCGGGAAATAGGTGCCCGAATTGAATTCCGCCATTTCGGCGGCTTCAAAATGGTCAAACCACGCCATCAGGCGGTCATAGCCCGCCTTGCGATGCGCCACACCCGAACGATCCGCACGCCTGAAATGGGCATCGGGGAAATGGTTGCCTGCCAGATAGGCCGCAGTATGAAACAGCAGCGCGTGATTTTCCGAGAAATACCACTGCACATCATTGCCCGGTTCATCCATCCAGTAGCGGAATTCAAAAATCGCGGCATCAATCCGTTTCACCAGATCCGCGGGCAAACGGTCCTGATAGACAATGCGGGTCCACAGTAACGGCACCAGCGCAAAATCCGCACAGTCGAAACAATCCTCGATCCCCGGCAAGGCGGTATTGATGATTTCGTAAGCCCGGTTAAGCGACGCATCGTCGCCCTGGGCGACGCAGGCCAGCGCCGTTTCGGTATCAGTTTCGGCGTGACACGCAATCCATTCCAGCATTTCGGCAATGCGGGCCGACATATCTGGCGATGGCTGCGCGGTGGAGGACCGCCAGCTTACTTCCGCACCCAATCGTGCTTCGGTGGCAAAATCGCCGCACTGAAAAGACATCTCGAAATAGCGGTAATCGGCCGGGAAATCATTTGATGCCGCCAAACGCACCCGGTCCGCCCCGGCAGGAATATCAAACGGCACATCATCATGGTCATGCGACATGAAATGACCGGCAACCCTGATCCGGCCTGTCACGGCACCGGGAAACGCCACCGGCAAAACCAGCCAGATATCGCGATCATCATAAAACTTGCGATCCAGGTGCATCGCATCCACAGCGGCCTCAACCGCCGAAACGGTGTGCGCTGGTGCGGGAAAACAATTGCCCGCCCGGGCCTTTGGGCCGTCAATCCAGGAGAGCGCAATACGAATCACCGCATCGCGTTCGCAAAGATCCTCGAACTGGACCGTAATTTCATTATGCCCCGCCACCAGCGGTGCTTCAAATTCAAGTTCGTCCAACGCATTGCGGGTGGCTGGCGACAGCCATGCCACCGCAGCGCCATTGACGTAAACCTTCGCCGCGCCGCAAATGCCAACCCGCAAGCGGGCCAGACCGGCTTCGTCTGCGACAATCGCGGTTCGGGCCCAGCCGAAAATTTGCGTTGCCCGAAACCAGAAACCGGAAAGATCCAGAAACGGCGACCCACCCGGCAAAATATTGCGCGCCCCGGACCAGTCCGGAAAAGACCGGGCCGGAAGCTCTTTACCCCGGCGTTCCTCGATATAGGCCGTCCGGCAAGGATAGGTATGCGGGATAAAGTTCTTTTCCTTGGTCAGGAAAAAGGTTGAATCCATCTCTCCTTCCATTGGCATATCGGCAACGTCATAGCGGCTTTCCTCAAGCGACGTTACCTGCCAATAGGGAACGGGCGAACCGGGGTAAAGAACCATGATTTAGCGCAGCTCCTTTATGGCAACCGGCGACACGTCGGTATATGCCTGGTTTTCACCTGTCATGCCCCAGACAAAGCCATACGGCCCGGTCCCGGCACCCATATGAATCGACCATGCCGGTGACAAGACAATATCACCATTGGCAACAACCAGATGGCGGGTATTATCCGGCCGCCCCATAAAGTGCATCACGCGGTCTTCATCAGACAGGTCAAAATAGCAATAGGCCTCCATACGCCGTTCATGCAAATGCGGCGGCATGGTATTCCAGACAGAGCCTTTCGCCGGGTCGGTAATCCCCATAAGCAGCAGGCAGGAAGGCGACACTTCAGGGTGGATATACATTGCCAGCGACCGGCAATTGCTTTTTTCAGCGTCACCCAGTTCAAGAATCTTGGATTCCGCGCGCGTAATCAGCCGCGTTTCAATCGCCTGCCCGGCAGGAACGGAATTCATGTAAAACCAGGCGGGCTGTGCCGCGTCATTGCTGCCAAGCTTCACAGCCTTCGTCCCGCGGCCCACATACAAGACGTCGCGATTGGCGAGTTCGTAACGGGTGCCATCCACCTCGATCCAGCCCGCACCGCCGAGATTGGCAATTCCCATCTCGCGAGCGTCAAAAAACAGCTCGGTCCCTACATCTTCGCCGCCGCCAAAGGAAAGCGCGCCATCAAGCGGCACAGCACCCCCAACAATCATGCGATCAAAATGGGTGTAGGCAAAGCGGATCTCGCCCGGCGTGAACAGGTTTTCAACCATAAAATTCTCGCGAAGCTGCGATGTATTCATGCCGTCAATCTGGTCCGGCCCGGCACCATAGCGTTGTTCCATTGCCACGGGACTATCTCCTTCGGATGTTCCTGCACGTTTCAGGTACCGTTTTTCGGCACCTTAACTTTTTAAAACGGAAGGTTCGGGAAACATCAGCAGCACCAATTACTCACGGCACGAACTGGTGTCGTGTCCCTCACCACAAGAAAAAACATCACATTAAGAAATTTATCGTGCAACATGTAATTAAATTCCACATACTGATATTATCAGAAAAGAGGAAATCATGTCAGTTAGTGGTCGAACAAAAATCAGTGACATTGCATCGCGCCTTGGGGTTTCAACCGCGACGGTCTCGCGCGCACTTAGCGGAAACGGCTATGTGCGCGAACAGCTTGCGTCCCGTATCCGGGCGACGGCCATTGAAATGAATTATGCACTTCCCAGCACGGCATCGGGCCAAAAGGTGCTGATCGTGTCCTCTCAGGAGGCCATGATCGACTTCAAACGCAGTCAATTTACGATGTATGTGCTGGAAGGCTTGCGCGAACGGGCCGAAAGCCGGGACATCCGCATTGAGTCCTACATTTATCAGCCCAATCAGCGGTTTGAAGACCTTTATGACGCCGCCCAGGCCCCGGACCTGATTGGTCTTTTGCTGGTATCGGTCGATGATGCCACCCTTGAATATGTGCGCGGCTCCGGCATACCGGCTGTCATGGTCAATGGCGATGACCCGGAAATGGCGCTTAGCTCTGTCACGCCCTGTAACCGATCAGCCGCGACGCTTGCGACCAAACACCTGATGGCGCAGGGACACCGGCGCATCCTGTTTCTCAATCGCCCGGGTCGGCGCACCATCCAGCGGCGGCGCGAAGGCTGGCAGGATGCAATGGCAGAGCATTACAACCCGGATTACGTGATTGATGTTGATGACTGGACCGCCGAAGCCGCCAGCCAGCGCGTGGCGGAAGTGGTTGACAGCAATTTACCCTTTAGCGCCATTGTTGCGGCAGGTGACATTTTGGCGGTGGGTGCGGTATCCGCGCTTCAGGCCAAGGGGTATGTGGTGCCAAAGGATGTTTCCGTGATCGGCATCGATGGGTTGCCGCAGGGGCAGTATATGTCCCCCGCCCTGACATCGGTTAAAATCCCCATGCAAACCGTTGGCGCCCTGTCGCTGGATTTGCTGATCGAGACGTGCCGCCTGGTCAATGCGGGCATAGATATGCCCGCCCGCCGGATCGAACTGGCGTGCGAGCTGATAAATCGTGAAAGTGTGTGCCCGCCAGCAAAAAAATAGGCGCAAACCTTCTGGTTTGCGCCGATATGGGAATATCACGGTTGGCAAACAGCCCGCCCTAGCGGGCGAGCCAGCCGCCATCAACATTCAGGATTGCCCCTGAAACATAGTCCGACGCCGGGGCGGCCAGATAAACCGCACTTTCAGCAATGTCCTCCGGGCGGCCCCAGCGACCGGCGGGAATACGGTCCAGAATGGCAGCAGAGCGGTCCGGGTCATCGCGCAGGGCCTGGGTGTTATTGGTAGCAATGTAACCCGGCGCAATCGCGTTGACATTAATCCCGCTTGCGGTCCATTCATTGGCGAGAATACGGGTCAAGCCCGCCACACCATGTTTGGCCGTCGTATAGGATGGCACACGAATGCCGCCCTGAAATGACAGCAAAGATGCAATATTAACGATCTTGCCCGTGCGGTTCTGGTCCAGCAGTTCTTTGGCAAACGCCTGCGATGTAAAGAACACCGCCTTGACATTGACATCCATCACCGCATCCCAGTCTTCTTCGGTGAAATCAACACTGTCGGCCCGGCGAATGATCCCGGCATTATTGACCAGAATATCAATGCCCTCGCCTTTAAACAGGGACGCACCAGCCATAGGGTCCGCAAAATCAACAATGATTTCGCTCGCCGTTCCCCCGGCATCGGTAATGGCCGATACGGTTTCGGCAGAGCTTCGGCGACCGGCACAAACAACCGTCGCACCGGCACGGGCCATTGCAATGGCAATCGCCTGCCCGATACCGGCATTGGCACCGGTAATCAGGGCTTTACGACCATTCAGGGAAAACGCATTCATAAGGTAACTCCGTTCCAAAGAAGGGACATATCACATCAGGCCAAGGAAACGCGGCAAAGCCAGCGTCAGCCACGGCACATAGGTGGTCAAAAGCAGGGCGGCGGTTGTGGCAAAGAAAAAGGGCATGATCGGGCGGATCACCTGATCAATCCGCAAATTGGCCACCGCACAGCCGACAAACAAAACGCTGCCCACCGGCGGCGTCATCGAACCCACACCAAGATTGAAAATCATGACAATGCCCAAATGCACAGGGTTCATGCCAATTTCATGGGCGATGGGCAAAAAGATGGGTGTGAAAATCAGTACTGCCGGTGTCAGATCCATGAAAAACCCGATCACCAGCAAACAGACATTCATAACCAGCAAAATCATGATCGGGTTGTCGAATGTCAGAATTGTATCGGCAATCACATCGGGGATACCGGCAATCGTCATGACATAGGACATGATGCCCGAAGCCGCGATCAGAAACAGGATCGAACAACTGGTCACAGCCGAACTTTTAAGGGCATCAAGATATTCGCGCCAGCTTGCCAGGCGATAGAGCAGCGACAAAATGAACGAATAAAACACGGCAACCGCCGCACCCTCGGTCGCAGTAAACGCGCCCACGGCAATACCGCCAATCACCAGAATAATCATCAGCAGCGCGGGAAAGGCCTGCCAGATAACGGTAAAAATCTCGGCCCAGCTTGCATGACCTTCGGTGCGATACCCCTTACGAATGGCGATAACCGTCACCACCGCCATCACCGACAGACCCATTAAAATCCCGGGCAAATAACCGCCCAGAAACAGGGCGGAAATGGAGGTACCGCCAGACACCAGCGAAAACAAAATCAGCGGCCCGCTGGGCGGAATAAGGATGCCGGTCGGCGCAGAGGCAATATTAACCGCCGCACAAAAGGCCGGATCATAGCCTTCCTTGCGCTGTAGCGGGCCAATCACCCCGCCAACACCGGCAGCCGCCGCAATAGACGAGCCGGAAATAGAGCCAAACAGCATATTGGCAAGAACATTGGTATGCGCCAATGCGCCGGGCATCCGCCCGCCCAGCAATTTGGCAAGATTAACCAGCCGGATGGCGATGCCGCCCTTGTTCATGATATTGCCCGCAAGCACAAAAAACGGGATCGCCAGCAAGGTGAAACTGTCGATGCCGGAAAACATCTTTTGCGCGCTGATAAAACCGATGACATTGGATGGCAGATAAGCAAACCCGGTAACAAAAGAAGACACGCCAATGGCGATGGAAATGGGTGTGCCGAGGATCAAAAGCCCAAAAAACAGCACAAACATGACAACGGCTGCGCCGGCAGGGTCGAGCATAAAATCAATAAGAGTATCCATGTCAGACCGTGTCCTGCGCTTCTTCGACGGGTGCCAGTTGCCCAGCCAAAATGAGAATTATATTAAGGCTTTGCAGCACAATGATCAGGCATGCCGCCACCGGCACGGCCAGATACACCATGCCCATTGGCACCTGCATGATCGGGGAGAGTTGCGACATCGCCGACATGGCGGCTTTCCAGCCCCCAATCAGCATGGCGAAGCTGGCAAACGAGATCGAAATCAGGCCGTTTAACGTTGCCAGCAGCTTTTTCCACCAGCCAGGCCCCATATAAATCAGCAAATCGAGCGACAGATGCTTGCGGGTGCCAAAACAATAGGCCGAACCCAACAGCGCCATCCAGATCATGGTGAATCTGAGGGTTTCTTCGGTAAATAAGGCAGGTGTCGCCAGCACATAGCGGGTAAAAACCTGCCAGAGCATGAGGGCGACCATACAGCACAAGGTGATGGAGATGACCCCCAGCAGCAGGTGCTCAAGACCGCGCTTGAATGAATGCAACACTTCGCGTTTCCTCCGTCGAAGTTGCCCGGTGCACATTGCGGCACCAAATTTTTTGTTTTGTGCAAAAACAGACCATGCGATGTGAAAACAACATCTGCAATCTGAAAATTATTTTCATATTCTATATGTCAAACTTATCTCTCATCAAACCTCCTTCGTTTTCCCAGTACAGGCCTGCCTGTTCAGCCGGATCAACATCGCATATGCGGAAATGATGACCATCTTCCACAGACAATAGCCGCCGGCAGCCATTGCCGTTTATCAATCCAAGCAAATAGCCTCCTAACGCCACAATCACGAATGAAAATTTATTACATATAGCAATATTATTTTCACAATGACATTTTTCCATACATGCCATCGAGCAAATCTGATGGCATTTTCGTCACCGCCTTAATAGCGGAAAGATGTCCCAAGGGAGGAAAATAATGAAATATCAGAAACTTGCTTTTGCTCTGGCAGCATTTGCAACACTTGCCGCAGGCCCGGTCGAGGCAAAAACCCGCCTGACACTTGCCAATTCTCTGTCGGCGGACCACCCGACCAGCACGGCCCTGCAGCAGTTTGCCGATGAAGTCAAAGAACGCACCGATGGCGAAGTCACGATCCGCCTGTATCTGAATGCCGTTCTGGGATCGGAACGCGAGGTTCTTGAACAGCTTCAGAATGGTGCGGTTGACATGACCCGTGTCAGTGCGGGGAACCTTGAAAATTTTGACCCGATCTTCAAGGCCTTCACCCTGCCCTATATCTTCAAAAGCGAAGATCATTTTTATCGCGTCATGACGGGGCCGGTGGCGGATGAAGTCTATAACGCAACCAAAGACAGCGGCTTTGTTGGCCTGACCTTTTTTGACAGCGGGGCGCGTTCTTTTTACACCGTCGACAAACCGATCAACAAACCAGAGGACCTCTCGGGCCTTAAAATCCGGGTGCTAAATTCAAACAGCTCCATCCGTATGGTCGAAATGATGGGTGGATCACCAACCCCGATGCCCTATGCCGAAATTTACACGGCCTTGCAAATGGGCGTGATTGATGGTGCGGAAAACAATGTGACGGCACTGACCATCGGCCGTCATGGCGAAGTTGCCAAATTCTATTCGCAGGATGAACATCTGCGCATTCCCGACTTCCTGGTCATTTCCAATGCCGCCGCCAAAAAACTGACCGATGCGCAATATGCCATCGTCAAGGAAGCCGCCGTTCACGCAACCGAATCCTTCCGCGGGATCTGGGACAAGGCCATCACCGATGCAAAAACCGAAGCGGAAAATATGGGCGTCACCTTTGTCACCCCGGATCAGGCGCCTTTCCGCGAAAAGGTCATGCCGCTGCTTGATGAATATCGCGATGACCCGGATTTTGGCGGCCTTTTGAACCAGATTCTCGATACCGAATGATTTCCACGCCGCGCCGCATGATTCTCAAATAAAAACAGCGAGAGATAATAATGGGAACCGATACCCTCAGCCTTCGCGACGACCTGCAAAGCAAAATATCCCAGATCGTTAAAGGCCTGCGCAACCTGCGTGATGAAGGACAGTTCAACGAACCGAACCTCGATGGAACGGCCGGGGATTATGTCAGTTTTGACAGTTGGGAATGGCCTCAGGGTGTCGGGCTTTACGGGATTGCACAATTATGGCTGCAAACCGGAGACGAACAGGCGCGGGAAATTCTGGAAAACTGGTACGAAAAACAGCTTAAACAGGGTCTGCCGCCGCAAAATGTGAACACGACAGCCCCCATGCTGGCGCTTTCCCTTTTATGGCAGCAGACCCGTGATCCCCGCTGGAAACCCGTGCTCGATGACTGGGCCAACCGACTGATCGAGGAAGCCCCGCGCACGGTTTCTGGCGGGTTTCAGCATGATGTGTCCGACAAGATCAACGATGGTGAATTGTGGGACGACACCCTGTTCATGCTGGCCCTTTTCCTGGCATCTTATGGTCAGGGGGCGGAACGCCCGGAGCTGGTGGATGAAGCAAAATTCCAGTTTCTGGTTCATACGCATTATCTGTGTGAACCTGAAACAGCATTGTGGTTTCACGGCTGGAGCTTTGATGGCAACCACAATTTTGCCCGTGCCCGCTGGGCCCGGGGGAATTCCTGGATTTCGGCCGGTATCCTGGATTTGATCGACCTGGCGGAGCTTGATCCGGCGACCCGCCGGTTCCTGCTTTGGGTGGTCAAGGCACAGCTAACGTCGCTTCTGGAATATCAATGTGAAAGCGGGGCCTGGCGCACCCTGGTGGATGATCCTTCCTCTTACGAGGAAATTTCGGCGACCTCAGCCATCGGCTATGCCCTGCTCAAGGGCTATCGCCTGGGTCTGGGCCCGGAAAACTGGAAGGACGCCGGAAACAAGGCCCTTCAGGCCGTGCTCCGCAACATTGATCATGAGGGCGTTGTCCAGCAGGTGTCCTATGGCACCCGGATGGGGCATGACCTTCAATTCTACAAAGATATTCCGCTGCATCCAACGGGATATGGGCAGTCAATGGCACTGCTGTGCCTAGTCGAGGCACTTAATCATATTAACTGATAAAGTTGGTTAAGATGGCAAAAAGGGCTTGTCAGGAAATCCCCCCGACAAGCCCTTTGTTTATTTCGACAGCCGGTCTGCAATCTGGTTAAACAAGCTGATATTTTCGTCTTCCCGGCCTTCGGGCTCTGGCGTGTAGCTGGCCTTGACGATCACCATATTGTTTGCCGGATCGACATAAATGAACTGGTGAAACAGGCCAATCGCCGAATAGGCATCCGATCCCGGCAGGGTCCACCATTGATATTGATAGCCAAACGGTTCACCCGCTGCCGTTGGTTCATAACCTTCATCGGGCACGGTGGCCTCTTGGACCCAGTCAGCCGGGACAACCTGTTTGCCATTGGCCTTGCCGCCATTTAAAAACATCAGGCCAAAGCGGGCATGGTCGCGGGCGGTGGCGTTTAATCCGGCACCAAAAAATTCCCGCCCAACATTTTCCGGGCCGTCCATCACCCAATAGGCATCATTTTCCATGCCTGCGGGCTGCCAGAGCTTTTTGGACATATATTCCGCCCCGGTCATGCCCACCACACGTTCGAGCACACAGCCCAACACACTGGTATCCAGGGTGGCGTAATTAAAAACCGCGCCGGGCTTGTTGGGGCCGGGCTTGGACTGATTGGCGGCATAATCACACCAGCGGTATTTATAGCCCACCAGCGAATTATCATGCACCTGAGTCAGTTGGGTTTCGCTGCCGAATTTATAAATTTCCTGCCAGTCCACGCCAGAGCGCATACGCAGCAGATCGCGGATTGTCGGCCCGTCATAGCCCGATCCCGCCATTTCGGGCAGGTAGTCTGTTACCTTGTCATCCAGGCTTTTGATGAAACCGTCATGCAGCGCCAAACCGATCAAGGTCGAGACATAAGACTTGGCAACCGAAAAGGTCATAAAGCGGGTATCGGGCGTGCTGCCATTACGATAGGTTTCATAAACAATCGCCCCATCCTTCACGACCACCAGAGCGTTGGTATAAACCGCTTCCAGATAGCCATCCAGGCTAACAGTTTTGCCATTCAGGGTATAATCGCCTTCCAGCGACACCGGCTTTTCCGGCAACTGCCAAACATGATCCCCCGCCTTGACGGTACGGGTGGCAAACATCTGGTTCATATGCTGAAAGGTCAAAAAGTTCAGATCCGGCGAAAACATATGCGCCCGGGCATTGATCATGGTTGGTGTTAACCAGCGTGACGTCTGCTCGGTGGCAAAGCCGGGAACAGCAGATGTTGCGATGGCACCGGCAAATGCTGCCGCCCCCCATAAACGACGATGTAACATTCTATTTATCCTCCCGTTTTGGCATGAATGACGGATGAACCGGACACGCCGCGATACACAGAAATAATAATCAGTTAACCTCTGCCCGCTCGATCAAAACAGCAATGCCCTGCCCGCCGCCAATACAGGCCGACGCAATGCCATAGCGCCCGCCACACTGATGCAACGCGCGGGCAAGGGTATTGGTAATGCGCACCCCCGTGGCAGCAAGAGGATGCCCAATGGCAATCGCCCCGCCATTGACATTGACCTTATCCTCGTCCAGTTCCAGTTCGCGAATGCAGGCGAGAATTTGCGCGCCAAAGGCCTCGTTAATTTCAATCCGGTCGATTTGATCCAGCGTCATGCCGGTATGGTCCAGCAGGGCCCGAATGGCCGGGACCGGGCCAATGCCCATAATTTCCGGCGGCACGCCTACCGATACACCGGCAATGATGCGCGCCTGCGGGGCAAGATTATGCGCCCTGGCATAGGCTGCACTGCCCAGCACAACTGCCGCCGCACCATCCACCACGGCAGACGAATTTCCCCCCGTTTGCACCCCGCCAAATGCGGGACGGATTTTTGCAAGAACTTCGTAAGAAGACGGTTTGACATGAGAATCCGCATCTACCTGATCAATGTTGCGCGGCAGGCGAATGTCACGATTGTTAAAACCATCAGTCGCAAATGTTTCGTTGGTAACAGGCGTAATTTCGCCCGCCAAAAAACCGTCTTCCTGGGCACGCACGGCGCGTTCAAAACTGCGCGCGGCAAAATGGTCCACCTCTTGCCGGGAAATATCGTATTGTTTCGCCAGGTTTTCCGCCGTATCGCCCATCGTGCAATTAACCGCCGGATCCAGCAGGGCCTCCCACAGGAAATCCTTGAACTCCACCTGCCCCATGCGAAACCCGCTGCGATGGGTATAGGCAGCAACAGGATTGCGGCTCATGGATTCCGTGCCCACACACAGGGCCAGGTGCCCACGCCCCAGCGAGATATGATCGGCCGCCTGCAAGATGACCTCGATCCCGGTGCCGCAAATACGCTGGACAAGATGGGCGGGACGATCCACCGGAACACCGGCATAAAGCCCAATATGGCGCGGCGTCATATAGGCATCAAACGATGCCTGGGCCATCGAGCCCGCCACGGTAAAATCAATATCCGCCGCATTCACGCCCGCCTGTTCGATGGCGGCCCGTGCGGCCTTGATGCCAAGGTCAATCGGTGAAATTTTGCCAAAGGCACCGGTATAATCAACAAAGGGCGTCCGCTTGCCGCCCAACAGCCACACATCCTCAAATTCGGTGCGCAATCCTTTCGTAATTCCGGTCATCTCAGTTTCCTTTCTGCGCGATCATCACATGTTCTGGCGCTGGCTCCCGGTACAGATCAGCAACCTTGTCGGCACGGCTGGTCAAAACGGCGCGCTGATTGATCGATCCTTTATCCGTGACTTCATGGGCATCAAGGTCCGGTGATCGATCCAGCAGGATGGCGCAGGCAACCAACTGGGCACTCCCGGTGGCCTGTGCGGCCAGTTCGTTCAGTTTTTGCTGGAAATGTGCCAGAACAGCCGGATGGGTTGCGATATCGCGTTCGGATGCGCCATCCGGCAAATCGGGGCATAATTTTCGGCAGGCGACAAAATCGGCAAACAGCAATGCGCCGATATGATTTTCATTAAGGCCGGTTAAAACCGCATCACGCACATAGGGGGCAAAGGTTTCGGCAATATTGGCCCGGATGGCAGCAACATGCACCCAAGTGCCGGTCGATAGTTTGAAATCCTCGCACACCCGCCCGTCAAACAGAAAACCACGTTCAATATGATCGGGATCGACAAATTTTAACGCATCACCAATCAGATAATAGCCCTCGTCATCAAATGATTCCCGGGTTTTATCGGGCTGTTTCCAGTATCCTGGCGTGATGCTGGGTCCGCGCAGGCGCACTTCAAGTTTTTCGCCATTGGGCACCAGCTTAACATCCAGCCCCACCGCCGGAAGGCCAACACTGGCCGCCTGATCCACCGCCCAGGTGGTGGTAAAGGCAAACGGGGCGGTTTCGGTGGAGCCATAACCCGTGACCATCACGATTTTCTCGCCGATGGTATCAAGGGCGATGCGTTCGAGATTGTCCCACACATATTGCGACAAACCCGCCCCGGCATATTGCATCAGCTTAAGCCGCCGAAAAAACGAGTCCCGCAAAGCCGGATTTTCCTGCAAATGCTGCACCAGCATTTCAAACCCCTTAGGGACGTTAAAATACATGGTTGGCGAGATTTCACATAGATTACGGACGGTTTCAAAAATGCCGTCCGGGGTTGGCTTGCCCTGATCGATGTAAAAACTGCCGCCATTATAAAGGGCGATGCCAAAATTATGATTACCGCCCGCCGTATGGTTCCATGGCAGCCAGTCCAGCATCACCGGGGGTTCGTCCTGCAAAAAAGCCAGGGTATGGCGCAACATCATCTGGTTAAAACAGATCATGCGTTGCGTGTTGATCACGGCCTTGGGCATCCCGGTGGAGCCGGATGTAAACAGGAATTTGGCAATGGTATCCTCGGTCACACGGGCATTGGCCCGGTCCACCGCATCCGTCACATCGGTGGCAAGCGCATTTGAAAACGTATCGACCGCAAATTCCGACAGGCCGTTTTCAACCACCAAAATCCGCGTTTTGGCAGGCAGCACGGCAGATAATGCCTTGGCGTATTTTGCCCCGTCTTCGACAAACACCAAACCGGGTTCCAGCAGTTCGCACACATGGCGCAGTTTGGCAAAGTCCTTTGAGATCAGGGAATAAGCCGATGAAACCGGCGCATAGGGAATGCCAACATACATGGCGGCCAGGGCCAATAAACCATGCGCAAGGCTGTTGCCCGACAGGATTAAAACCGGGCGATCCACTGAAAGGTCGAGACTTAACAGATATTGCGCTAACTGGCGGACTTCCTGGCGGGTTTGGCGATAGGTCCGCGTTTCCCAGTCACCGGATGGATCCCGGTCTGCCAAAAACACCTGATCGGGCGTCTGTTCGGCCCAGTAATCCAGTTTGTCGGTAATGGCGCGGGGATAGTCATCGGGTGTTTCACCTGAGTGCACATAAATGGTGCCATCGTCCCGCTTTGATGCCGAAACGCGAGTATCCCCCATGCGAACCGGACGCAATCCGGGTTCAGCAATCATAGGCATGATACGAATCCTCCACTGATCATTTTTTATTTGTTATAATTAATAACAATAATGATTCATTACATCAAGCGAAATATCGCGAAACGGGATTAGCATCCCTCAAATTTAACGAGCGCGCGACATTCGAGCCACCCCGAGCCACAAAAATGGCGTTGCCTAACTTGTATAACTATTATAATTTATAACAATATTGCACAGCGAAGCTTGACCCCCTTACTTCACCCACATTCCCCATTGACCCCATGTGGCGATGAAGCAAACAACAACGACAAATCAAAAAAACACACCGGGAGGAAGAAATGAACCAGAACACCAAAACCTTCATCGCCAGCGACAAATGGCAGGGCAAAGTGCTGTTTTCCGACTGGGAACCGGCAAATGGCGGCAAAATAGACGTCACAAACCCGGCCACCGGGCAGGCCATTGCCTCTGTCGGATTTGGCATAGCTGCCGATATTACACGCGCCGCCAGGGAGGCCCGCCTCGCCCAGCGCAGTTGGGCCAAAGAAGCGCCCGAAACCCGCGCAAAAATCCTCCATACAACAACCGATCTTCTGGAAGCCAACGCCGAAGAACTGATCCCGTGGATCATGAAGGAATCAGGCTCAACCCGCATCAAGGCGGGCATCGAAATTGAACATGGTGCCGCCTTTATCCGCCATGCCGCATCGCTGGCAACACAACCCATGACCATCGAACTGCCAGAGCTTGACGGCCGCCCCAATTACGCAAAGCGTATTCCGCATGGTGTTGTCGGGGTTATTTCGCCGTTCAATTTTCCCCTGGTCCTCTCTGTTCGGGCGATTGCCCCCGCCCTGGCCCTTGGCAATGCCGTTGTTCACAAACCGGACCCGCGCACACCCATTTCCGGAGGCATCATCATTGCCCGCATTTTTGAAGAAGCCGGTCTGCCAAAAGGATTACTGCACGTTATCCCCGGCGGCGCATCGGCGGGCGAAGCCCTGTGCACCAGCCCCGACATTGCGATGATCTCCTTTACCGGCTCGGCCAATGCAGGGGCACGGGTTGGCGAGCTGTGTGGAAAGCACCTTAAGAAAGTGCAACTGGAACTGGGCGGCAAAAACACCCTGATCATTCTGGACGACGCCGATGTCGCGGTGGCGGCCTCAAATGCCGCCTGGGGTGCCTTCCTGCATCAGGGGCAAATCTGTATGGCAACCGGCCTGGTGCTGGCCCATGAAAGCATCGCCGGGGAAATTACAAAAACCCTGGCGACCAAGGCGCAAAATCTTCCAGTCGGTGATCCCATGTCCGATCAGGTCGCGCTGGGGCCAATCATTTCCGATGGTCAGGTCAAAACCATTCAGGACATTGTTCATGATGCCATTAACAAGGGCGCACGCCTGCTTACCGGCGGAAAACCAACCGACAGGTTTTACCCGGCAACCGTACTGGCTGGCATCACCCCCGATATGCGCGCCTTTCACGAAGAAATCTTTGGTCCGGTTGCCTGCATCGCCTCCTTTGAGTCGGATGAACAGGCCATCGACCTTGCCAACAGATCACAATACGGGCTTGCGGCAGGTGTGATCTCTGGCTCACGCGACAGGGCGCTCAAGGTTGGCGAACAGCTAAATGTCGGCCATCTTCATATTAATGACCAGACTGTCAATGCTGGCCCATTTGCCCCCTTTGGCGGGCGTGGAAAGTCCGGCAATGGCACCCGCATCGGCGGACCAGCCGACATTGCGGAATTTACGCAGTGGCTTTGGGTATCGCTAAAGGATGAAGCAACGGCTTATCCTTTCTGACCATCTTTGCCAAAACGCCCCCCTTGTCCCGCACATATTTATGCGGGTTGAACGAAAACAGATCATAAAATATCCGGGAGAAAACACATGGAAATTTGTGCCGCAGTCGCACGCGAAAAAGGCGGTGACTTTTCGCTTGAAACACTTGAAATCGAAGCACCCCGGGCAGGCGAGATTTTGGTAAAGGTGGTTGCAACCGGCGTATGCCATACCGACCTTGCAGTCCGGGATGGGCATTTGCCAACCCCTTTGCCCGTCGTCCTGGGTCATGAGGGGGCCGGCATTGTCACACAGGTCGGTGCTGGTGTTACCAAGGTGGCACCGGGCGACCATGTGGTGATGACATTTAACTTCTGTGGTCACTGCCCAAGCTGCGAAGATAACGCGCCATCCTATTGTTATGAATTCTTTCCACGCAATTTCTTTGCCACCCGGCCCGATGGCTCCACGGCCCTGTCAAATCAGGATGGCAGCATTCATGCAAATTTCTTCGGTCAATCCTCGTTTGCGACCTATGCCATCTGCCACGAGCTCAATATCGTAAAAGTCAAGCCGGAGGCGCCGTTGAACCTTCTGGGCCCGCTTGCCTGCGGCGTACAAACCGGCGCGGGTGCGGTACTTAATGCCCTAAAGGTTGGCGCGGGAAAATCCTTTGCCGTTTTTGGCACCGGCTCGGTCGGGCTTTCGGCTGTGATGGCGGCAAAGGTGGCCGATGCGAAAACCATTATCGCCATTGATACAAATGACAAACGGCTTGAGCTTGCCAGGGAACTGGGGGCGACCCACACCATCAACCCGGGAAAAACCGGCACGATTGATGCGATCATGGCAACGCTGGAACACGGTGTTAATTTCGCCCTGGATACCACCGGCATCCCGGCGGTGATCCGCACCGCTGTTGAAAGCCTTGCCCCGCGCGGCACCTGCGGCATTTTGGGCGCATCGGGGCCGGATGTGGAAATTGTGTTGAATGAAACGCACCTGATGAGTGCAGGACGCAAACTTGTTGGCATTGTCGAGGGGGATTCCAGCCCCGATACCTTCATCCCGTTTTTGATTGATCTTTACCTTCAGGGACGCTTCCCGTTTGACAAACTGGTGACTTTCTATCCATTTGCCAAAATCAACCAGGCGGTCGAGGATTCCGCAACCGGCACATCGGTCAAACCCGTCGTCCTGATGGATCACGCTGAACAGTCCTGATCAAGGGTCGAGAGGCTGCACACATCATCCCTGAAAAGGAAAATTCTGAAGAGAGATAATCTTTCTACAGTTGACCCCCGGGCGATGATGTGTAAATATAATTGTTATAAATAATAACTAATTTCAGGTAAGGAAATGCACCTTGATCAGTTATCGGCCATCATAACAGGCGGTGGCAGTGGCCTTGGCGCTGCAACGGCGCGCAAATTTGCCAAAGCCGGTGCACGGGTTGCCGTCCTGGACCGTAATGAAGACGCCGCAAACCAAATTGCCGCCGACATTGGCGGGATCGCCGTCACAGTTGATATTGCCGACCCGGCCTCGGTTGCTGCGGCATTCAATACTGTGACCAACAAACTTGGCATTCCACGCATCCTTGTCAATTGTGCGGGGATCGGCACCGCAAGCCGCATATTGCCGCGCAGTGGCGACTTGCCGATTGATGATTTTATCAAAACGCTCAACATCAATCTGACCGGCAGCTTTATTACCTTGAGCCACGCCGCCAAATTAATGGCCGAAGCTGCCCCCCTGAATGACGATGGTGAACGTGGCGTTATCATCAATACATCATCGGTGGGCTATGAGGACGGCCAAATCGGCCAGTGTGCCTATGCAGCATCGAAAGGTGGCATTGCCGCGATGACGCTGCCCGCCGCGCGCGAACTGGCACGGATTGGCGTTCGGGTTATGACCATCGCACCGGGCCTGTTTGCCACCGCCATGACCGACACCCTGCCCGATGAAGCCCGCGAGGCCATTGCGGCCAATATTCCGTTCCCCAAACGGTTGGGTCATGCCAGCGAATATGCCGAACTGGCCTGCCACATCGTTGAAAACACCATGCTGAATGGCACCGTCATTCGTCTTGACGGGGCCGTGCGCCTTCAGGCGCGATAAATTACCTGAATAATGACAGCTTTACGTAAGGAAAAAGAACATGACAAATGGCGCGAATGACGTATTGGACGTGACAATCGATGGCACGGTTGCGCGTTTGACCATCACGCGGCCAGACAAGCGTAATGCCGTCAGTGACACGCTTATGGATGCGCTGGGTGCCTTTTTTGCCAACCCGCCCAAGGACGTGCGGATCGTGATCCTGAGCGGTGAAGGCGACCATTTTTCGGCGGGGCTGGACCTGTCGGAACATGTGGCGCGCGACGCCGCCGAAACCATGCGCCATTCGCGCAACTGGCACCGCATCATGGATTTAATCCAGTTTGGTGGCCTGCCCGTCATTTCGGTTCTGAGAGGCGCTGTGATTGGCGGCGGGCTGGAACTGGCGGCAGCAACGCATATCCGCATTGCCGACCCAAGCACCTTTTATCAACTGCCTGAAGGACGGCGCGGCATTTTTGTTGGCGGCGGCGCATCGGTGCGAATTGGCAAAATCCTGGGGGCGGACCGCATGATCGAAATGATGCTGACCGGGCGCAAATACACTGCCGAAGATGGCCTGCGGCTCGGCCTGTCGCATTATGTTTGCGACAGTGCGACTGAGGCCGAAGCAAAGGCAAACGAACTGGCCGCCAAAGTTGCCGACAATGCCCAGCTTTCAAATTACATTATGATCCAGGCCCTCGCCCGGATCGAGGATATGGCAAAGGCGGATGGCCTGTTTACCGAAAGCCTGTGCGCCGCCCTGACCCAAACCAGTGACGATGCAAGGGAAGGATTAAACGCCTTTTTGGAAAAACGGGCGCCAAACTTTAAATAACCGGCTAAATAAACAATCCGGTTATTCAAAATAATAGAGCCGCGATAGAGCGGCCACCTGTAAAACAACATAAAAAAGCGGGCAAAAGCCGCGCCAAGCGGCTGCCCTGATATTCAGGAAGGAACATGGCATCCGGGCATAACCGGAGCCTTCATCGTGAGGAGATGTTCAATGTCGGGATTTTCGATTAACCGCCGCCAAATGCTGGGCCTTATGGGCGGGGCGCTGGCGGCACCTGCCATCATCGGCAAGGCCCGTGCCGCAGAAGTAACGCTACGGCTGCACCATTTTCTGCCGCCCGTCGCCCCGATGCACAAGGCCTTTTTTGAACCCTGGACGCGGGAAATCCGCAAACAATCTGACGGGCGGATCGACATCCAGATCTTTCCGGCCATGCAATTGGGGGGCAAGCCATCACAAATTGCCGACCAGGTTGCCAGTAATGTTGTCGATATTGGCTGGACGCTAACGGGATATACGCCAGGGCGCTATCCGGTTGCCGAAACCGCCAGCCTGCCTTTCATGATTACCAATGCCCAGGCCACATCGGTTGCCATGCACAAATTCATGGATGAATTTGGTCAGGATGAATATCGCGGCATGAAACCCCTGGCCTTCCATGTTCATGCCAGCGGCAAATTTCATATGCGCGATAAAGCCATTGAAAAACAGGCCGACCTGGAAGGACTGCAAATTCGCGCCCCCAATCAGAGCTTTGGCCGTGCCCTTTCCATTCTGGGCGCTGAACCGGTCTTCTTCCCGGTTACGGAAATGGCGGTTGGCCTTGCCAATGGGGTGATTGACGGCACCTGCCTGCCCTATGAGGTTGTTCCGGCCTTCAAGCTGCACGAACTGACATCGGTACATTGCAGCACCCCGGCAAATGCCCGCGGCCTTTATACCAACTCCTTTGCCCTTGTAATGGCGGGTGACGCCTATGATGGATTACCCGACGACCTTAAGGCCGTCATTGATGCAAATTCGGGCCTTGATCTGTCCCGCCGCATCGGCAAGCAGTTTGACACATTCGAAGATGTCGGCCGTAAAATGTGTGCCGAGCACGGCAACAAATTTGTTGAAATTCCCAAGGCGGAAGTAGACCGCTGGCAGGCCTCCAGCCAGCCGGTGATTGATGACTGGATTGAAACGCTGAATGATGCCGGCCATGACGGCAAGGCCATGATTGACCGCATAAACCAGCTTATCGATGCCGAGACAGCCTGAAATGGCCGAAAACAGCACAAAACAGCAACAATCTGAACCGACGCGCGGCCTTGCCAAAATGATAGATTGGGCCTGCCTGACCAGTGCGGGCATGGCCGGTGCCATCATTCTTGGCGTGGCCGCCACCGTCACCCTGTCGGTCCTGATGCGTCATGTCGGTATTGGCGGCATTCGCGGTGATTTTGAACTGGTCGAAATCGGCTGTGGCATTGCCGCCTTTTTGTTCCTGCCGCTCTGCCAGCGCAAGGGCAACCATGTGATGGTGGATATTTTTACCACCGCCCTGCCCCAGCGCACCCGCAATATGCTGGACCAGATATGGGAAATTGCCTTTGGTATGGTGTGGGTCCTTATTGCGTGGCGTCTTATCGATGGCCTGATCGATATGCTGGCCTATCGCGACCACTCTATGCTGCTGCGCATACCGACCTGGATCATCTATGCGTTTGCCATTTTCGGGTTGGGACTTTCGGGGCTGGTTGCCCTGGTCAATACACTTGAAAAACTCCCGCTCTTTGCCTCATCCCCTGCCAAAACGGAATCCCTTAAATGAGTCCGGTTGAAATCAGCATCATCATGGTCGTCGTTTTGATGGCCCTGATCTTTTTGCGCATGCCCATTGCGCTGGCAATGGCGGTGGTTGGCGCGGGTGGATATATGGCTCTGTCAGGCTGGCTGCCGCTGATGGCCTATTTGAAAACCGCCATCGTCGATAAATATGTATCCTATGATCTTGCCGTCATTCCGCTGTTTATTCTGATGGGGCAAATTGCCACCCGCACCGGTATCAGCCGGGCGATTTTTACCGCGTCCAATGCCTGGCTGGGCCATTGGCGCGGCGGGCTGGCAATGGCATCGGTGGCGGGATGTGCCGCTTTTGGCTCCATTTGCGGGTCATCGATTGCCACGGCCACAACAATGGGCCGCGTTGCCTTGCCGGAAATGCGGCGTCATGGTTATTCCGGCGCGCTCAGTTCCGGCACACTGGCCGCTGGCGGCACCCTTGGCATTCTGATCCCGCCTTCAGTTGTCCTGATCATTTATGCCCTGCTGACAGAACAAAACATCGTCAAACTGTTTTTGGCGGCCACCATTCCCGGTATTCTGGCGGTGTTGGGGTTTGTTCTGGCCATTGGCGTTTATGTGCGCCTGTTTCCCGATGAAGGCCCGGCACATAAAGGACTGCCGTTGCGTGAACGCATCCGGTCCCTGGGCGGGATATGGCATGTGGCCCTGGTTTTTATTGCCGTCCTGGGCGGGATTTATGGCGGCGTTTTCACCCCTGCCGAGGGGGCATCGGTCGGCGTGATCCTGATTGCCTTAACCGGCATTTTAATGCGAACCCTGTCCCTGCGCGGGTTGTTTGAGTGCGTGATTGAAACGGCTGGCGCGACAGCGATGATCTTTGCCATCATTTTTGGCGCTGACCTGTTTAATGTGGCCCTGGCCTTAACCCGCGTGCCAACGATGGCGGCAGACTGGGTGGCAACTGCGGGTATCGCACCCATGACGGTTTTATTGATTGTCATTGCCTTTTACATCGTCATGGGCTGTATCATGGACAGCCTGTCGATGATTTTGCTGACGGTGCCGGTGTTTTTCCCCGCCTTTATGGCAATGGATTTTGGCATGGACCCAACGCACCAGGCCATCTGGTTTGGGATCATTTCTCTGATTGTTGTCGAATTGGGGATGATCACGCCCCCTGTCGGTTTGAACCTTTTTATGATATCGGCAATGGCACCCGATATTCCAACCCGCAAAATTTTTCGCGGTGCGGTCCCGTTCCTGATCGTTGAATGCCTGCGCGTTGCGATCATCGTGGCCTTTCCCGCACTGACTTTCTGGCTTGTCGATATCGTGACAGGATAGCGCGCCAAAAAAGGAGACGCCCTTGCAAACAAGGAAAAAGAAAAACACAAATCCTGATATGGACAATGCCGATTTTGTGCCCGACAGCCAGTTGCGCGGCTTTATCGGCTACAATCTCAAACGCGCCTATATGTCGCTGCACAGCGATTTTGTCGCCAGCCTGACACATCTGGACTTAAAACCCACCACCTTTAGTGCGCTTGCGGTAATCAATACAAACCCGGATATCAGCCAGACCGACCTGGCACGCTCGCTGGCAATGGAACGGTCGAACATTGTTGTGATGATTGACGAGCTTGAATCACGCGAACTGATTGTGCGCAACAAGGTCCCCACTGACCGGCGGGTCTATGCCCTGCGCCTGACGGACAAGGGCACAGCCCTGTTTAACGATGCCAGCCGGGCGGTTCAGCATCACGAGGACAAACTGCTGGAAGATTTCAGTTCTGATGAAAAAGAACAACTGGTGCAGATGCTGATCCGCATTCAAAAAGTGAAATAACCCGGAAACAGGCCAAAACAGATGCTGAAGCTGACGCGCGAAATTCGCATTGAATGGGGCCATTGTGACCCCGCCCGGATCGTCTATAACCCAAATTACTATCACTGGATGGAAGGCGGCCTGCTGGAGCTGTTTTTCGCAGCCGGGCATGATATGGCCCCCATCATGAAAAAGGATGAAGCGTTTCGCGGCACCCCGCTGGTACGCGGCGATGCGGTGTTCAAGGCCCCAGCCCGTCTGGGCGATTTGATTGTTCATTACATTACGGTGTCTCGCTGGGGCCGCACATCCTTTGACGTCGCCCATCACTTTACCCTGGGCGATACAACGTTGCTTGAAGCGACCCAAACGCGCGTCTGGGCGCGCGCCCACCCCGAAAATCCGAACGGCATTATCCCTGTCGAAATTCCGGAGAATGTCAAAGCCGCGCTCTCAAGCGACATCTCGATCCATCAGTCCCTGCACCAGGAAACAGTTCATAACCCGGTTTAAGACCTGCTGGACCACAGTGGCAGACCGTCTAGCTGCTAAACAATCAACTTGCCGTCCGGTCCGAAAAACGGATGTGGCCCGTCGTAACGCCCAATATAAGACAGATGTGTCGTCAGACTTTTGGCATTTGCATCCCAAACATGCAGATGCAGGCCTGGGGGTTCCATCACAAAGGCCGATGGCCCGTCGGCGCGCAAATCCAGCGCCACCTGATGGGCAACCGACGGGCCGACCATCACCGGCACCCCGGACCAGATTGTGTGTATCGGCCGATGAATATGACCACAAAAAACCGCCCGGATCGTGTCGCGATGTTCTACAACAATGCGTGCCAATTCATCCGCGCCAGCACCCAGATTTTGCTTATCCATATGCACAATGCCAGTACGAAACGGCGGATGGTGCATGAAAATGGCGCAGTCCCTGCCTGTGCCATCCGAAAGTAGGGTTTCCAGCCACTCAAGCTGGGCAGGTGGCAAAATGCCACCTGGTTTGCCTTCATCCAGGGTATCAAGCGCGATCAGGCGCAGGGGAAAATCATCCACCACATAATTGACAAAACCGGCCCCATCGGCCACGGGCGTGGGATGGGGAAATGCCGCCCGCAGCGGCCCGCGACGATCGTGGTTACCCGGCACCATGAAATAGGGGATTGTCAGCTTTGCCAGGATTTCGGCGACCAGCGCATATTCCTCATCCGTGCCAAGGTCGCCAATATCGCCTGTAAACAAAACCACATCCGGGCGCGGAAGCATCGTCATTACATGATCAATCGCCTTTTCAAGCGCGCCTGCAGTATCCACCTTGCGATATGCCAGCCTGCGGCCCGCCGCAATGTGAAGGTCGGTGAGTTGTGCAATCAGCATTTTTGTTATGTCTTTCCTGATTAAATCGCGCCAGAATCTGCATTATGTGCCGGGAATATCGTGAGCCGTTCGACATTGAACCGGCAATGCACATCCGATCCCACCCTGGTCAGATCATCGGCATGGGTATCAATCATCATCGCCTGCGGGCCGATGCCCGAAACGGTCAAACGCTGTTTATCGCCCAAATAGGCAACGGCTTCGATGCGACCGGTAAAATGGGCGTCCTCTCGATCACAGACCGACAGGCCATCAGCCCGAAAGAACAGTTCCACCGGGCCGGTTTGATTGATCATATCATTATGCGTGTTCCAGCCCTCTACGGCCTCAAACACCCGGCTTCCAATATGCAGGCGCCCATCGCGCATATCGCCCGCCAGCCGGTTGGCCGCCCCCACAAAATCGGCGACAAACGGGGTTTTGGGGCTGCGGTAAATTTCACGCGGGGTGCCGATCTGGGCGATTTCGCCCTTTTGCATCACCACAATGCGGTCGCCAAGTGCCAGGGCCTCTTCCTGATCATGGGTGACATAAACCGCCGTAATACCCAGCTTGCGCAACAGCGCATTAATCTCGGTCCGCAGACGCACCCGCAATTTCGCATCCAGCGCGGTGAGGGGTTCATCAAGCAATAACACACGCGGTTGCACAGCAATGGCGCGCGCCAGGGCCACACGCTGGCGCTGCCCGCCCGAAAGCTGGTCAATCCGCCGGTCGGCCAGCATATCAATGTGCATCATTTCCAGCATCGCCGCGACGCGCGTTTGCCGTTCCGCTGCCGAAACGCCATTAACCTTCAGCCCATAGGCGACATTTTCCGCCACCGACATATTGGGAAACAGGGCATAGGACTGAAACACCATGCCCACCCGGCGCTTTTCAATCGACTGACGGGTCACATCATCGCCATCAAAGGTGATCATGCCGCCCGCATCGGGAAATTCCAGCCCGGCAATCATGCGCAAAATTGTGGTTTTGCCACACCCGGACGGCCCCAGCAGCACTATGGTTTCGCCGCCTTCAATCGTCAAATCAAAGGGGGCCAGGGCGCGCGTACCATCGGCAAAGGTTTTGGCACAATGGCGCAATTTGATTTGCGTACTCATAACCTATCCTCCGCCGTATCAACGCGCTTGCGCGGGCGTTTGCCCCGTTGGGCAAGGGCCTGCATCGCAATTAGCAACGGCATAATCAAAACAAAGAAAATCAGGGTATAGGCACTGCCCACCTCAAGACGCATTGAGGCATAGGCATCGGCAAGGCCAACCGGCAGGGTTTTGGTCAGCGGGGTATGGAGCATCCAGGTCAGGTTGAATTCGCCAATCGATAATGTCACCACCATCAAGGCCCCGGCCAGAATGCCCGGCTTGGCATTGGGGATGATCACGGTGAAAAACCGCCGCCAAAAACCGGCCCCCAGGCTTGCCGCCCCTTCCTCAAGCATTTTGATGTCCATTGCCGCCATCACCGCCGCCACCGAACGCACCATAAAGGGCAGCGTAAACAGGACATGCCCGGTCAGGATAAACAGCCAGCTTGAGCGATAGCCACTAACCCCGCCATAAGTGATCAACAGGGCCAGAGCCAAAGCCAGGCCCGGTATGGCGACCGGCAGGGTCAATAATTCCTCGAAAATGCGGGTCAAACGGCCGGGCCTGCGCACCAGTACATAGGCCAGCGGCACCCCGGCGAGCAATGTCACCACCAGGCAGGCCAGCGCAATCATCACGGATAATAAAATGCTGTGCGCATAAAGGTCCCAAACCTGAAAGATCCAGCGTAATGTCAAACCCGATGACAGGCCCTTGAAAACATTCACCGTCACACCGGCCAATGCCGACATGACGACGGGCACCACAATAAAAAGGCACAGCACAATGGTGAGCAAAAGCTGGGTATAAAACTTGGCGTCGCGCTGCATGGTCATGCCCCTCCGCCAGTGCCAGAGGAGGCCGTGTTTCCGGCAAAGCAGCGAACAGCGGTTAACACCGCCCAGGTCAAAAGACCCAGTGCAATGCTGAGTGCGGCAGCCACGGCCACATTGGCGTTACGGGTAAATTCGGTATAAATCACCATCGGCAACACATCGATGTCGGTGGCCAGGGTAAAGGCGGTGCCAAAGGCCCCCATCGCGGTGGCAAAACAGATCGCGCCCGACGAAATCAGCCCCGGCATTAACCCTGGCAAAATCACATCCTTGATCACGCGCCATGTTGGCGCGCCCAGCGAGCGGGCGGCTTCTTCAAGTTGCGGGTCCAGTTTTTCGGCCGATGCCATCACCGCCAAAATCACCCGCGGGATCGAAAAATAAAGATAACCAATAAATAAACCGGCAATGTTGTAGGCAAAAACCAGTTTGTCGCCAAACAAGGCGTCGGTCACACTGCCGATCACCCCTTGCCGCCCGGCCAGCATGATCACCATAAAGCCGACAACTGTGCCCGGAAATGACAGAGGCAGGGTTAAAAGGGCAATCATCACATTGCGCCCGGCAAAATGATTACGCACCAAAAACAGCCCGCAAATCCCGCACAAAACCAGGGCCGTGATCGTTACCCCCGCCGACATCACAAGGGTTTGCACCAAACTGGCAAAATAGCGCCCATTGGTCAGAATAATAAAATAGGTTGCCAAACCATCTGGGCCGTCCGCCACCCGCATGGCAACCAGCGCCATCGGGATCAGGAAAAATGCCGCGACAATGATCAGCCCGGGTGTCAGCAATAACGCCAGAATGGCGGGGCTTCCCACACCGGGGCGCACCTGCCCGACCATAAAGGATGGCAAAGAAGGGCGCGAACGCCCCCCTTTTATTGTATGAAGCGACGACACTTAACGCACCTCGGACAGGTAACGTTCGCTAAAGCCAGCCTGGACTTCGGCCATTTTGGCATAATCCACCGGCTGGGAACGGGCATAATCAGATGCGGGCAGGAACTTGGCCGATGCCTCGGGCGACATGGCCGAGGCAATCACCGGACGCAAAAAGGCATTTGCCCAATGGGCCTGCCCGGCATCGGACAGCACATAATCCAGAACCTTTTTGCCATTTTCCGGGTGCGGACCATTTTTAACCAGGCTCATGACATAGGGAACGGCAACTGTACCTTCGGTCGGAATGACAAAGGCAACATCGGCCGCATCTTTGTATTTTGCCCGATAAGCATTGAAATCATAGTCAATCAGGATCGGAATTTCGCCCGACAAAACACGGGCATAAGCCGTTTGTTTGGGGACAATCGGGTCGTTTTCCTTGAGCTTCTTGAAAAATTCGATACCCGGTGTGAAATTATCCAGCCTGCCACCCATCGCCCGGTTGATCGCCACCGCACCGGCATAACCAACAAACGCGCTGGACGGATCCAGATAGCCCACCATGCCCTTATATTCCGGCTTTAACAAATCCGCCCAGCTTTGCGGCACCGGCGCACCGCCCAGGGCAGCGGTATTGACAAACAGGCCAATGGTGCCGGAATGAATGGCAAACCATGCGCCGTCCCTGTCTTTCAAACCATCGGGAATTTTATCGAAATTGGCGGGTTTGTAATTGGCAACCACGCCTTTCTCCTTGGCCTTGATGCCAAAGGACACACCGTAATAGGCAACATCTGCGACCGGGTTATCCTTTTCCGCCAGAAGCTGCGACAGCGTTTGGCCGGAATTTTTATTGTCCTGGGGCACATCGATTTTAAGGTCACGGGCAATATTCTTAAGCTGCCCACCCCAATCGGCCCATTCCGGCGGGCAGTTATAACAAATGGCAACTTCGTCGGCGAAGGCGGGCTGTGTGCCAGCGGCCACAGCCGCCAATGCCAAACCCATAACAAGTTGTTTGAAACGCACCTTTGATCTTCCTATATTCGGGTTGATGATCGGCGTTGGAAAGGTCCTATGGACTCCCCGTCGCTTAGATGATGGGGCAGCAGCAAACTTTGCGGGTTTGACTGCCCCGTAATCAGGCCGCGCAGGAATGCAAGCGCCTGCCGGCCCATCTCCTGGGTGGGTTGAACTGCCGAACACAGCTTTGGCGTGATCAGCCCACCCACCGAAATTCCATCAATACCGCCTACCGACACATCACCGGGTACGGAAAAACCATGTGCGCGACAGGCATTTATTGCCGCAATCGCCAGCATATCGGTCGAACATACAAGCCCGGTCACGGCAGCGGGACCACATAATAAATCTCGCAGGGGTTCGATCAGGTTCGTCTCGCCAAACCCCACCTGCACCAGATGCGGCGAATCAGTCTTGATGCCCGCATCGGCAAGGGCGCGGCGAAATCCGTCATATCGTTGCCGCGAGCGGTCAGAACTTTCAAACCGGCCTGCGACCATCGCCAGCGACCGGTGCCCGCATTCAATCATGGCCCGGGCAATGTCATAGGCGGATTGCGCGTTATCAACGCTAATCGCGGCAATATCGGCCCGGCTGGGCTGGTTAAACAACAAAACAAACGGAATTTTTTCCGCCAGCAGCAAATCCACCACGGGGTTGTTATCCGCATTGGCCAATGTCAGGATCAGTCCATCGACACGGTTGTTCAAAAGGGCTGAAACTGCCCCCATTTCACGATCCGGATCATAATTCGAGGATGTCAGAAGAACAGTCAGCCCTTCGGCATGGGCTGCCTGTTCAATGCCCTGAACGGATGTTGCAAAAACCGGGTTGGCAAGGGTTGGCACCAAAACGCCCACTGTGCGGGTGTGGCGCATTTTTAACCGGCGGCCATTGATGTTGGGCCGGTAATTCAGATAACGCATGGCGGCGTTAACGATTTCGACGGTGGGCGCAGGGACATCGTCGGGCGAATTGATCACCCGCGAAACCGTCGCAATCGACAAACCTGACTTTCGCGCAACATCACGCATGGTGGGCTTGGGGGACATTCGAAAACTCCTGTAACGCCCCCAACCATACGGAAGTTACAAGTCAGTCTGATAACGCATTTATTGCGTTTTTATGAAGGTTTGAAACGTTTACATTGGCAGAAAAGCAAGGGATTTCACAAAGGACGATCACCGCGATTGATCAGATCCCGGGTCTGCCTTGCCGTGGGTATTTGTTTTTCCCCGCCACTATGGTTTAGCAGGCAAACCCGCATCAGTGCTTTTTTAAGCAGCAGACCTGTTACCCGGCAGCCCCATGCAAAAACAAATCCCAAGCCCGTTGGAAATAGTCGCTCCGCGCAGCCGCGTCATCATAGTTCCGTCCGCCCAGCATGGCGTGGTTTGACGGGCCAAAAACGATAGAGTGAATCAAATGGTCCGCAATTGTTATCGGGTCACCATGCCGTAAAAACCCTTCCTGCTGCGCATCATCCACAAGTTCAACAAGGCGGCCCATAATCGGGTCCGTGCCCGTTTGATCGGGATCGGCAGCCCCAAATACGACTGCCTCACTCATGGCGATACGTTTGAAAGCAACCATCTCGGGACGCAGGTTAACCGATAAAAACCACCAGGCCACCAGGCGCAACCGTTCAAGAGCATCACCACTTCCGGTTATTGCCGTGATTTCCTGTTCAAGATTGTCCAGAACGCCGGCACGCAATTGACCAACCACCGCCGCAAATAAATCCGACTTTGAGGGAAACCGGCGATAAATCGTATCTTTTCCGGCGTTGCAGGCCGAGGCAACCTGCTCCATCGATGTTGCAGCATATCCCTGGGCGGCAAATAATTGCCCTGCCGTCTCGATAATCCGGTTGGATGTTTCGACAGAATCTTCTTTTGGCGGGCGTCCCATACGCCGTTTGGGCGCGACAGTTTTTGTCATGATCCCTCTCTTTATCGTCCACAGCACCCGGTTGCGTGTCGGTGAATTATGCCTGTTCTGAACAAACAGCGCCTTGGAACAAACCTGCGATGTTCCTAGCAAATGGGACAAGCAGCGTCCACGGGCAATCCCAGCCTGCGAATGACGATATTCCTAATATGTTAAAAAATTTGAAAAATTAACTGGACGGAACCGTCCCGTTTGTTTTACATGAGTCGCAATTAATAATGATACGCATTAAAACCACGATCTGCTTCCCCGCAAAGCGACGACACAGAAAAGGCTTCGACTGATGACAGTGATATCTCCGATGCGTGCGCGCATGATATTGCTTGCGACCTCCACAATCCTGAGCCCCGTTGCTGCCCTTGCACAAAATACGGCGGTAACGCTTCCGACCATCGAAATCGAGGCGGATGCACCAGATCAAAACACAACCCGGGATTCCTATGTTGACGAGCTGCCAAAAACAGCAACCAAGTCATCAATACCGGTTCTGGAAATTCCGCAATCCATCAGCACGCTTACCCGCCGGCAACTTGATGACCAAAATCCGCAAAGTGTCAAAGATGCGTTGAATTACAGTGCGGGCGTTTTGTCCACACCGGATACGACCAGCCGATATGACAGCCTGTTCATGCGCGGATATGGCGGGTTTGGCACATCTACCCGCATCGTTGATTTTCTCGACGGGTTGCGCCTGCCGCGCGGTCAGGGATTTGCCCTTCCGTCAATTGATGCCTTTCTGGTTGATCATATCGATGTGCTGCGGGGACCATCCGCCGTGATGTATGGACAGACCAGCCCCGGGGGGATGGTCAACCAGATTTCACGTGCGCCAAGCGATGTTTCCTACAACGAAGCCCGGGTTGAATATGGTTCGCACAATCGGGTTCAAACAGGACTGACCAGCCAGGGATCACTCGATAAAACCGGGCAATGGCAATACAGCATCACCGGGATCGCGCGGCGCGCCGGAACACGCTATGACGATGTAAATGAAGAACGCCTCGCAATTTCCCCCGCCTTAACGTGGCAGCCAACAACCGATACCTCGGTTACCGTTCAGGCCTATTATCAGGATGACCCGGAGGGCGGGTACTTTAACTCGATCTATCCCAAATTCCTGGCACCGGAACAATATCGCGGCGCACTTGCCCGTGACTTCAATATCGGCGATCCCACGTATGAAAGCTACGATCGCCAACAATATGGCTTTGGCTACCATTTCGATCATCGCATCAATGACACCGTCAGCATCCGTTCGGCAACGCGATATTCGGCACTGGATCTGGATTTTCAAGGCATCCAGATGACGGGCACGTTGACGGCAGGGGGGCTCCTTCCCCGTCAGGCAACCAAATCGACCGAAAATGTTGATGGGGTTTCATCTGATAATAGTGCGCAGTTTACATTCGCAACCGGGGCCCTGAAACACACCACCGTTGCTGGCATCGATTTTCAACGCTCGGTCAGTGAATGGAAATACCAAGTGGGAACCGCACCGTCGCTAAGTGTGACCAACCCGCAATACGGCGTCGCATTTGGTCCCTTCGCCACCTATATCGACAATCGGCAAACTTTGCAGCAAACCGGTCTTTATCTTCAGGATCAGGTCACAGTTGGCGGATGGCATACGTTAGTGGGAGCCCGTTACGACTGGACCAAACAGGAAACGCTTAAACGTCTTTCCAGCACGACCGATGATCAGTCCAGTCATTCACCCTCCTATCGCGCTGGCTTGCTGTACGAATTTGACAATGGCCTTGCCCCTTATGTCAGTTATTCAACATCGTTTGAGCCAACTGTCGGTGTTGATGCTGCCAAAAACCCGTTTGATCCGACCAAGGCAAAACAGTGGGAAGCGGGTATCAAGTTTGAACCGCGCGACATGAACGCCTTGTTCACGGTTTCCGCCTTCCATATCGTACAGGAAAATGTCCTGACGCCGGACCCGGTAAATACCAATTTCCAGGTCCAGGAAGGCGAAATTCGATCTCGCGGGATTGAGCTGGAGGCCCGTGGCCAGGCCACCGAGAATCTCGAACTGATCGCTGCAGCAACGTTGATCAACACCGAAGTCACACAATCCACCACCGCCAGCAATATTGGCAAACGCCCCCAGGCCGCACCAAAATATTACGGGTCTGCCTGGGCCAACTATCACTTTAGCCAGGGCATGCTTGATGGCCTTGCTGTGGGGGGCGGCCTGCGGTTTGTCGGTAGCAGCTTTGCTGATAGCGCCAACACCGTCAAAGCCGATGGCTATGTCCTGGTGGATGCGGCTCTCAGTTACCCGCTTGGCCGTGTCAATTCGTCGCTTAACGGCGCGGAAGCAACGCTGAACGTCACCAACCTGTTTGACAAGGAATATTATTCAAGCTGCAGCTCGAACTATTACTGCCAGTATGGCAACGGTGCACAGTTCCTGCTGGGTCTTCGATATAAATGGTAAAAGTGACGTTTTGACATGCTTTTGAACAGACGGAAATTTTCCCTGCTTCTCGGCACTGCGATGGCTGTTCCTGCGATGGCCATCGCAAAAACCGATGTCGCACCCGCCACTCACATTACCGACATGGCCGGGCGCAGTGTCATGCTTCCAAAGAAAGTCAAACGCATTGTGCTTCTTGATGCCCGTGACATTCTGGCAATTGCCATGCTGCACCCCGCCCCGTCCGAACTGGTGGCAGGATGGGCCGACACCGCCCGGTTAGATAGTGAAGCCCTTCGCAAGACCTATGAACAACGCCCGGACGGAACAGTAATCGAGGTTGTTGGCGGCTCATCGCCAGACACCCTATCGCATGAAAAAATCATCGCCCTTCAACCCGACCTGGTGGTGGCAACCGCCTATTCCGTCCCGGATTTGGGAACAGGTGAACTGGCCCAACGCCTGAGCCGGGCCAATATTCCAATTGTTTTTAGCAATGTCTCGTCAAATACGATTACCCACACAGATACCGGGTCAAATCCATTTGATGAAACGGCCGCTTTGATGCGGATGTGGGGCAAAATTCTGGGTTCCTCCAGCAGGGCAGAGGAGTTCATTGCATTTGTCGATAAACATCGCCGGATCATTGCTTCGCGACTTGGCAATGTCGCACCAACCAAAACCTATCTTGAAATTCAGTCAACCTATGAGGACTGTTGCTGGGCTGCGGGCCAACAGATATGGGGAAATCTGCTAGAGCAGGCGAGCGGGCGCAATTTATCGGCGATCAAGGCCCCGTGGTATGCGCATGTTTCAACAGAACAATTAATGATAGAGGCCCCTGACGTTTATATCGCCACTGGCGGCGCATATGCCGCCGACATGCGCCCAGCCGTCGGGCCGGGCCTTGATCCGGTATCTGCGCGCGCCGGGTTGAAACGTCTGACAGAACGTACCGGCTTTGCAACACTTCCGGCCGTTCAAAATGATCGGGTTCATTGTATCTGGACCGGGCTTCTCACCATTGCACCCTTGCAAATCCTGTTTCTGGAGGTGGCGGCAAAATGGCTCCATCCCGACATTTTCACCGATCTTGATCCAGGCGACACACTGGAGGAAATCAATCATCGCTTCCTTGGCAAGCCTCTCGCCCCGCCCTGCTGGATATCCCTGAAAGACGATCCGACAAGGTAACACCTGCGGACCTCCCGGAAAGAAAAACAACAAGGATAGAGATGATGTCCACTTATACAGCCAGCGCCACACTCGACTTTCCCGACATTTGGCAGGAATTTCAAAATATTACTGATTTGCTGTGTGCGCATAATATGGAGCACGAACCCCGTAAGGACGCGGCTTTTTTTTCCTCCCCACTGGGCACCGCACTTCTCGTTCCCGAAAACGGTCAGCTCCATATTCACGTCACGGCAAACCAACCCGCCTCGTTTAATCGCCTGAAACATGACCTCACCATTCTGATCGATTTTATTACCCAGCCAAAAACCATTGAATTTGACTGGGCAGGTGATGCCATTGGCGCCACCTACCCGCCAGACCTGCGCATCCTCGACGTTTTGGAAACCGCACACCCCAGTCCGGGCATCCGGCGTATTCGATTTCGCGGGGAAAATCTGGCGCAATATGCCGTCCCGGATCAAATCCATTGCCGCCTGATGTTTCCCAAAACGCACGGGAAGCACAGCCAAGCCCAGTGGCCCAAACTTGATGATAACGGCAAAATCATCTGGCCCGAAGGAGGCAAGCTCGCCTCACGTATTTATACAATCCGCAAGATCGATATATTAGCCGGTACGCTTGATATTGATTTTGTCATTCATAAATCTCCTGGCCCCGGAATATCCTGGGCAATGGCCGCACAGCCAGGAGACAGTGTCGGCATGCTGGGCCCGGCAGGGAACGGCCCCAAACCGGCAAGCGAATATCTTTTGATCGGTGATGAAACCGGCCTGCCCGGTATTGCCCGCATTCTGGAGGGTTTACCTACCAATGCACGAGGAAATGCCTTAATTGAAGTCTCCGATAAATCTGAAATCCAGATCCTGAACGCACCACAAGGCTTTCAAATCCATTGGCTCTGTCGCAATGGAGATGCCCCGGGGACAAGCACAGTCCTGATCGAAAAACTCCGCATACTCGACCTTTCAGCACATTCCGACACCCTGTTTTGTTGGGTCGGGACGGAATATACGGGCTTTAACGATATACGGTCCTATTTGCGCACAGAAATTGGCATTCCCAAATCGCGACTGGTCGCCTTTGCCCACTGGCGTCGCAGCATGAGTGAGGAAGATGTCATTGCCGCCGGATCTGAAAAGATCTGACCACTCAAAACGGGGCGAGGAAAACCGCAAAAGCCTGTCTTCCTCGCAAACGCTCCCTCAAAACCGGTTATACATGACAGTATCAACCTGGCGAAACACCATTGCTGGACAACATATACTCTCCTGCTTGCAGGGCTTCTTTGTGGTCTTGCACCACCTTCATCGGAAACGTAAAAAGCCTTCCCGATATTATGGCGATACGATCCGTTAACAAAGCCGCAAGTGCGGTGTCGCGCGTGATGTAGACATAGCCCTTACAATAGGTATTCAGCGCATCGCGATGCTGTTTGATCCATTTATTGGATGCGATTTCATCTTCATGCGGTTCGTCATCATGGTCATGGCTCGCAGGTATCCAAACGGCAACAAAGGGAACCTTCTGATCCAGAAGCCGTTCCAGCCCGCCAAGCACCCCTTCCAGACGGTCCGCGTCATCAAGTTCGGGAAACCGGACAAAGGCAATCGGCCATGCCGACATATCAAAAAAAACCGGGCTTGGCGCAGGCCCAACAAAACCAGAAGGCACCAGGTCAACATCAGACATCAATCATTTCTTCCAATAAGAGCCAGCAACAGAACGACCATGACCAGCAGCGCAATCGCCCCGAAGCCATAAAACAGTCCCCAATTTACAAACGCTACAATCTGTGCTGCCGCCACCGTCATCAGGGTGCTGGCAAGTCGGCTGATCCCGTAATAGGCGGCATAATCGGTGGCTGGCTGCGTTCCCGCCGACCATCCGATGATTTTTGTCGCAAGAACAACGTATATGCCGCTAACCCCCGCCCCGATTGCAATCGCCCCGCCAATACCCGCCAACCGGTTTTCAAACGCAAAACCAAACGTCATGGCACCAATCGCGGCAAAGGCAACGGCGGCAAAGATCAGCATGCTGCGCTCAAGGCCCAGATAGCGCATCAGGGGGATGGATACCGCAGATGTCAGCAACATCGATAACGGACCAAGGGTGCCGACAATCCATCCGATTTCAGAAACCGGCACACCAATATCAACCAGCATCAGCCGATTTAACCCGACAAGCGGGAACATGATGGAACAGGCTATACAAAGCAAAATCAGCCTCTTGCGCAACCTGGCATCCCGCAGAAGCCTCAGAAGGCTTGCTTTGCGACTGTTTTTGGCAGGCTCTGTTCCTGTTCCGGTCAATTCATCGCGTTTTCCAAGCGTCAGCACCGGGCACAGCAACACAACAAGTGCCAGGGCCAGCACAAGAAAAGTCACCCGCCATCCCAGATCACCGGCGAGCGCCACAAAAACCCCGCCACCAATCATCGTGCCGATCGAAAGAGCCGCGAGCTTGGTCGCCGACGCCGTCGATCGCCAGTCGGGTGCCACAATCCGCACCGCAAGCGCATCAAGCGCAATGTCCATTGTGGCAATGGCAAGAACAACGCCAAAACCCAGCCCAAACAAAACAAGCGGTGAGGCCCCGTTGCTAAAGGCAACAATAACAAGCCCCAAAACCGCAATCGCCTGCATGGTGACGATCCAGCCAGTCCTGCTCGACAGGAACGGCAGGCGCAGGCGGTCAATCAACGGCGCCCACAAAAAAGTCAGCCCAAAGGGAAGATACAAAAGGTAAATCCACCCTGCCGTGGAAATATCAATCCCTTGGGCACGCATGACGGTCGGAAGTCCGCCATTCACCACGCCCATAATCATGCCAAACCCGACATAAAGCGCGTTAAGCCCGAAAAGGATTACGCCATGTCGGCGCCATGCGGCGGGGATGGCCCCCGCCGCATCTGCATTTATGCCCGACATCAACGCCTCACCAGTTATATTTCAACGAAACATAAACCGTCCGGCCATTGCCATAATTGCAAAAATTATTGGCAAGACAGGTGGCATAGGTTTCATCGGCAAGGTTGGTGACATTCACCTGGGCCGAGACATTTTTCAGATTGTTGCCAAGCACGCCAAGATCATAACGCATCATCGCATCAAAAAGCGTGTAGTCTGGCACATCGATCCGTCTTGCCCCGGCGGTAAAGGCGTTGGGGCTATAACCACCAACCGTTTCCCCGACATAACGAACACCAGCACCAACCGTCACACCATCGACCACACCCTGATCAAAACTGTGGTCAAGCCAAAGAGATGCCGTGACGTCCGGAATGGCAATAGGTGCGTCACCAACATCATATCCCCGGCTTTTGGTCACTTCCGCATCGGTAAAGGTGACATTACCGATCAGGTTGGTCTTATCGCTCAGGGCAACCTTTGCTTCCAGTTCAACCCCCTTGGACTGGACCTCGCCGGTCTGATAACGCTGCACGGGATTGACCACCGCAACGACATCTTTCTGGGTGATGTCAAAATAGGCCAGAGTGAACATCGCATCAAAGGATTGCGGCTCATATTTGATGCCGATTTCATATTGTTTTGCCGTGGTGGGATCAAGCGCATCACCAAGATAGTCCGTGCCACTGACCGGCAGGAATGACGTGGCATAGCTGGCATAAGGCGCAATACCATTGTCAAAATTGTAAACGGCCCCGGCCTTCCAGCTAAAGGCATTGTCATTCTGGGTCTGTCGAACATTTGTACGGTTGTTATCGGTTACCGTCCGCACTTGATCAAACCGCCCCCCCAACAGGAAATTCCAGCTGCCGATCCCCAGCTGATCCTGCGCATAAAACCCGGACTGGGCGATGGTTTGGTCCTGATCGATAAAGGGCGACAATGTCAGCGACGTTGCGGTGCCATATACCGGGTTGAGGTAATCAATCGACGGTGCATTTCCATTGTAAAGACGGAGCTGCGATGAATCACTATATTCGTAATCAAACCCCAAAAGCGTCGTATGCGTGACGGCACCGGTTGCAAAATCCGCCTGTGCCTGCAGGTCAGATGTAACGCCCCGGGTTTGTTCATCGGTCGAGAGTGCATAACGCGAAATCGTATGGTTATCGGCCTGCAGACTTGAGGTCGCGACATCCTTGGTCCTCACATCGACATCAAGATACCGAAGATTGTGCCGCATCGTCCAAATGTCGTTGACAAGATGCTCCAGTTCGTACCCGACCGAAAATTGTTCACGGTCAAAGTCTGAGAATGCCGGATCGCCATCGTTAAAATCACGCGGAATCTGGCCTGCCGGGCTGGTCCACACCGACCCGACTGTCGGCAGGATACCGTAATATCCGCCTTCGGGATCTCGCTGATAATGGCTAAGAAAGGTCAGGGTCGTGTCATCCGCCGCCTTCCATGTCAGCGATGGCGCAAGATAAACACGCTGTTCCTTGGTGTTAACGACCTGGGTTTCACTATCGCGTCCCAGTGCGACCAGACGATACAGCACCGAACCGTCCTCCATCACCGGGCCTGATACATCAATCGCGGCCTGATAACGCGCGTGGCTACCGACAAGAAATTCGATCTCGCCGCGGTCTTCCTCAGTCGGACGTTTGGTAACGACATTGACCAGCCCCCCAGGCATTGCCGAACCATAAGTCGTTGATGACGGACCTTTAAGAACCTCGATACGCTCCGAACCATATGTTTCGGTTTGCGGAAAGGCATATCCCGGCCCGCGCAACATGCGCAAACCATCCTGATAGTGAACCGGGTCGCTCGGCGAGCCAAATCCCCTGATATAAGGAATGTCATAGCGCGATGCCGAACCGCGCACTTCCGCAACAACACCGGATGTATAGCGCAACGACTGCGTAACACTTTGCGCCTGCTGGATTTCCACCTGATCACGGGTAATCACCGAAACCGATTGCGGTGTTTCGATCAACGGCGTATCGGTTTTGCTTCCGGCCGCACTACGCGTCGCGACATATCCGTCGACCGGGCCGGTCGCAGTTTGCATCCGTCCCTCGACGATCACCGGGTCAAGCAATGTCGCATCATTTGTACCTTCTGTAATCCGTTCGATGACAACGGTCGAACGCGAAACGTTATAAAAAAGGCCACTTCCTGACAAAAGTCCGCGCAGGGCGTTTTCCGCAGACATACTGCCCTGCACAGCCGATGCCGAAACACCCTGTGCAATAGCACCATCGACCGTCACCTGAATGCCCGATTGCTGACCAAACGCGACCAGCGCATCCGTCAATGCCTGTGCAGGAATATCGAAGTCATGCTCCGCACGAAATTTTTCTGAAAATCCTTCCGAAGTCGATGCTTCCTGCGCCCGCACCTGGGCGACTGGATAAACCGTGGACAACGCCGTGGTTAATGCCAGTGCGCCTGCAAATGCGGTATGTCGGTTGAAGACCCCAAAACAAATTCCTACCCCCTTGATCACGTCGAATTCCATCCTTTTAATAAATGAACATCCGGCGTCACTGCGAATGAGATTGCATCGCAATGTCGCCCCCTATAGAGGGAACGTCGCGTGGAAGAAATTTTCTCTAAAAACTTTATTTTTTTTGAAAAATATTTTGCAAACAAAGGGTTACCCCTTTGAAACGAACACCAGCCACGGCGATATCTGCCAAAGCACGGCGTTCTGTGCTCGGGCAATGCCATAAAGGGCCTCCAACGGATCGGCAAGATTATAAACACCCGTCACCGGCTTTGAGGATAGTTCATCGTCAAGCACGACAATCTTCCCCGAATAGTACCGCCGAAGCTGATCAACCACCGAACCAAACGGCTCGTAACGCGCGACAATCTGGTTTTTGCGCCAAGCCGCAACATGGTTTGCCGGACTTTCCACAACCTGATAAGCACCCGACCAGTCAACGCGAAGCGATTGGCCCGCCCGCAGCGTTTCCGTCACCGGCAGAACACCTTCACCAGTATAATCCACGCGAACCCGCCCGTGCGCAACCGAGACCCTAACCCCGACACCATTTCGCTGCACGTCAAACCCGGTACCAAGAACGGTCGTATCGACGCCTTCTGCCTCCACCCGAAACGGCCGCTCCGGGTTTGGGGAAACCTCAAAAAATGCCTCGCCATCCAAAAGCCTGACTGTACGTTGCCCCGCACTGTATGCTACCGCAATCGCGCTTTCCGGCGCCAGGGTAACCGTGCTGCCATCATCAAGCGTGATCTGACGGGTCTGTCCCGTCCCGGTTACGTAGTCGGACTGCAACCCGCGCACCCAATCCGGCGCGGCAAGAACCGCAACAAGACATGCTGCAACGGCCAATCCTGCCGTCGCGAACGTTGCCAACCGTCTAAAACCACCAGGCCGTAAAAGGCCGGTTTTCCTGAACGGTCGGGATGGTCTGCCGGTCATCACCGCAGCCTGTTTATGTTTGAAAGGGTTTTTCAGCGTGCGGGTGCTATCGACCCGGGCCGTGCCACGCACAGCTTCAAGCAACGGCGTCCATTTATCGGCAAGAACCGGCTTCGCCGTACTGATAGATTGCGACGCCTGCACCATCGCCTGCCACGCTTGCGCATTTACCGCGCTTTGGTCATACCACGCCTGAAATGCGCCCTGTAATTGCGCATCGTCGGGATCATCCGACAGCAGGACAAACCAGTCCGTTGCCTCGCGCGACGCCGCCTTCTCGATTTGTTGCGTGGTAGCCGTCATACGCTTCCTTCAGCCTCTACCGGAACAAACCCCGTCTTGGACCATCGTGCACGGCAATTCAAAAACCGTTTCCCGGCTCGCTCCTTAATGACGAAACGAATATCGGACGGCTTTTTATAAAAATTTCCCAAAACAGGCAAGCTCACGGCCATCCAAGCTGCTCCTTGCAATGCTGTAGGGCATCGGCAACCAGGCGACAGGCCAATGGCAACGAAATGCCAAGTGCCGCCGCAATCTCTCGCAGCTTCGCCCCACCAAACCGGTGCATTTCAAAGGCGATCCGTGTGCGCTCGGGCAATTGCGCCAACGCATCCATGACAAGGGCATATTCATCCTTGTAAAGGGCGACGGTTTCGGGCGATGCCACACTATCCGTCCAGGCATTTGCGGCCGCTTCAAAGTCGTCGTCGGTAATGATCTGGCTTTCGCGCTTCATGCGTCGCTGGCCATCAAGTGCCAGATTGCGCGCTATACGGAAAAGATAGCTTGTTGAATCCTCCAGCAGACGCCCCTTTGACGCCTCGTGGAAACGAAGCCATGCCTCCTGAACGACATCTTCTGCACGCGAACGGCTGCCCACAATGCTACTCGCATAATTCAGCAGCGCCCGTCGATGGGTGACAAAAATGTCCAGATTGCTTGGCTGCTCGTTCAAAACGGCTCAATCCCGCTTTCCTGAAATGAATGGGTCCCGCTCGGGAAAATGAACTTTACTCATCTTGTATATCAGAATGAGGATCATTCTCATTTACTTCTTAGAAAGTGTTTCGAAATATTGCAACCTTTATCCGCGCTTCAGCGATTTCAGGTTGGCAAAAGAAGCGAAAGATATGAAAGCATCGAATTTTTCAGACGTACAGGAAGCATTCTTTTTGAATCAGCGTGAGAGCAGGATGCCGGTTGCGAGAGAGGGAATCAGTTCGATATCCAACCCCGCATAACCGAAATGAAGATGTATGAGGCCTTAAGCCCAAACAGGGCAATCACACGACTGTTTTATATGGATTGGCCGCCGAGGCTGGTTCCCCCGCAAACAAACAGCACCTGTCCCGTGATGAAACTGGCCTTGTCATCGAGGAAAAAACCTGCAGCATTGGCAATATCATCTGCCGTACCAATACGCTTGACAGGCACAGTACTGGCAATTTTGTCCTGTAATTCGCCATCCTTGGGGACAATGCCCCAGAAATTTTCGGTCAGCACCGGACCTGGGGCAATGACATTGACCGTAATACCCCTGGGGGCAAGTTCCAGCGCCCAGGTTCGTGCCATGCCATGCACACCCGCCTTGGTTGCCGAATAGGCCGATCGGGTCGGCATGCCCATTGACGCACGGGAGGAAATAAACAGAATTCGCCCCGAACCACGTTCTTCCATACCGGATAAGACGGCCTGGGTCAGGGCCATTGGCGCAGCCAAATGCAATTGGGCCAATGTCAAAATATCTTGCGGTACGGCATCGGACAGCAAATTGGGAAGAATCATGCCGGCATTATGCACCAGTGCATCAATCTGGTGGGTTGCAGCAATCTGTGCTGCAACCTCTGCCGTGCTGGCACTATCTGTCAAATCAGCGGTATAACCAAACAGATTATCATGCTTGGCGTCCGGCAATTCCAGGCCAAGAGACACAACCTTTTCACCACGAGACAGCAACAGCCCCGCAATTGCTGCCCCGATGCCCGAATTGCCACCAGTGATCAGCGTTGTCTTCATGCGCCTTCTCCGTCAACCAGGGCGATAACACGCAAGGGGCTGCCCGAACCGCCCTCTATTTTAAGCGGGCAGGCAACAATCATCGCGCCGAAAGTTGGCAATTTATCCAGGTTGGTCAGACATTGCAGGCCGAACCGGTTATTGCCATGCAAAATCGAATGTGCAGGCAGTGGCGGATTGAAATGAAAGGCCTGACCGGCATCTGTGCCCACGGTTTCAACGGCAAGACCAACACAGTCGCGCTCATGAACCATGAATTCCACCGCCCCCGCATCCGGCCCCGGAGAATGCGCCCCGTCTTCCTGAAGGTTCAGATATTCTGGTGTTCCAACACGCTTGTACCAATCTGTGCGAAGGGCGATCCAGTGCTGTGGGGGAATGGAACCATTCTTCTTTTCCCAGTTTTCCAGAAAGTCCCGTGTTACCACAAAATCGGCATCTGCTGCAGATTCCATTGAAATATCAATAACCACGACTGGGGCCACAAACTTTTGGACGGGAATGGCATCCACCGTATTGGACGGTAAATCCCGGCCTGTAACCCAATGGGCAGGGGCATCGAAATGCGTGCCCGTATGCTCATTCATCGAGATATTGTTCCAATACCACGCCGCACCATTTTCGTTGTAACGGGACACTTCCTCCATCTTGAACGTCATACATTGTCCAAATTCGGGCGGCAGAACGATCACCGGAAATTCCGGACTGAGCGTATTGGTCAGATCAATGACACGAATTTGGCCCGAGCTCAGTGCGCCAGCCAGGCTTGAAAGCAATTGTTGGTTCATTGGTTTTCCTCCCGAATTGTCAATAACGGATCTGCCTGCCAGCGAGATAAAACATCCCTGGCAACATCTCCCGCACAGATGGTCTCCTGTCCCTTAACCAGTGTTTCGATCACGGCTTTGGCAATTTGTTCTGGTGCCGTTTTTGGGGGTGGGACATTTTGATGCCAGTCATCATCAACCGGCCCGGTCAGAACGGTCATAACCCGGATGCCTGCTTTGGCGATTTCACCGCGCAGACCGGAAATCAATGACAAACGTGCAGCCGCACTCGCTGCAGAACCAGCAAAGCCGGTTTTGCCCGTCAGCCCATGAACTGAAACAATATCGACGAAGGCAACCGCAGAATTAACCCCGTCATCCGACCGCCCGGACATTGCGGGTGTAAACGCCTGCGCCAGACGCATCAGCCCCATAACCTCGATATCCAGCCCTGTTTGAAGGTCGGTCAATTTACTGTCAAAACCAACCCCACCAGGCCGGGCGAAAGCTGCTGTATTAACGATAATGTCGATCCTGCCCCCCATTTGTGCTGCCAGTTCCTGACAACTGCGTGTATGGGCAAGGTTCAGGGCAACCGGTTCAATACCGTCTATAGCCTCGATATCATCCTGTCCGGGATAGCGCATCAACGGTTCGGCATTGCCCAAAAACACCGTTTGCGCCCCACTTTTCAAAAGTGCCTTTGCCACGATCTGACCAATCGGGCTGCGCCCATCGGTTACAAGAACCCGGCGAAATTTGGGGTCAGCAGAAAATTCGCGTAATTGCGGATCATCAGCCATGTTCGGGGTTTCCTTTTCTGGCAGGGCGAACAGCGCGGGGGCACCGCCCCGATCAAGTCGCAATTCCATCCTTACGCGGTCGCCCTGTTTGACATCGCCATGCAAATGCACAATTGCCATTGGTCCGGCATCAAGCCGAACAGAGCCAATCCGCCAGGGCAGATGTTCGCGAAAAAACAGGTCAATTGTTGCCCGCACCGTTGTTTCAGCTTCAACAACCGCGCCCCGGGGTTGATCCTTCCAGTTCAATTCACCCCAGCAACGGGGGCAACGATCCCGTGGGGGATAAGTGACGACAGCGCACCTGTCGCAAACCTGAAGTACAAAGCTTCCCTGGCCTGCCCGTACCGCCATCGCCCTTGCGGCACGGCTGCGCAATCCTGGCGGTACGTGCCCGGCGCGGGTCCTGACCAAAGGATCCTTGCGTTTGGGAGGGGTCAATGGCGCGGTCATAACAACACCTCCTGTTCCAGTATGGCAGCACCAGTGCACACACCCCGGTCATAGTTCACCAGGCCAAATCCCGACACCAGCGCCCGTCTTGCATGGGGCACCTGACCGCCCAACGGACAATGCAGGACCTGTCGCAGACCTTCGGTTACGTTTTGAAATCCACCGGCAGCACCCGCCTGCCCTGCAGAAAGCTGCCCACCATTGGTATTCAAGGGCAAGGATCCTGTCAGGGTAAAATCATTTTGCGCGATAAAGTCCGGCAAGGCTGGTTTGTCACAAAATCCCAAATCGGCCAGCTGCATGGCAACGATCACCGGATAATCATCATAGGCCTGCAGCATATCGATATCCTGCGGCCCACAACCGGCCGCCTGCCACAGATCGTCAATATCGCGTGCCCAGCCCCCACGGGTCTGAACCGCATCTTCAGCAAAGGCATTATGACGTTCTATTGTCGCGGCCAGACGCGCAGTGGACAGACCCAGTTGCCCGGCTTTTTCCGGTGTCGTGACAATAAAGGCCTCGGCACCAGCGCAGGGCATGACACAGTCAAAAAGATGCACGGGATCGGCAATCGCCCGGGCCTTCATATACTGATCATGGGTCAGCGGCTTTTTCATCAGGGCATAGGGATTGGACAGGGCATTTGTTCGTTGCGCGATACAGAGTTTGGCAAAGTCTGCGCGGGTCAGGCCATATTGCCGCATGAAGTTATCGGTTATCAGGGCAAAGGTGGCATTGGGTCCGCCAAAACCATAGGGATAGGTCGCATCCTGCGAAAACCGGGAAAACCCGACAAGCGTTTGCCGGAAACTGTCTATCTGGTTGGTGTCGGCGGCAACACAGGCAACAATCTCCGCATCTCCGGCCTGGACCGCGCGTGCCGCCCGGCGCAAGGCCATGACGCCACTTGCCCCGCCTGTCGGAATATGATCCATCCATCTTGGACTAAGACCCAAATGCTGGACCATACCCACAACCGTGTCGGGCACAGCAGAAAAACTTGCAAAACAGAACCCGTCAATATCATCCGGCCCCAACCCGGTTTGCCCGGCCAGTTCTGCCAGGGCCGCCCCCGCCCACCAATGCGCCGTTTTGTCAGAATAGCGCATATAGGGCACCGTCACCGGCGCGCAGATAACCACACCATCATATGGTTTTTGTTTTGCCATCAGACCCTGCGTCCCTTCAGATGACGGGTATCAATAAAGCCACTTACCTTAAAGGTTGCCGTCATAAGATCTTTTAACTGGCCCCGCAGGATCTTCTGCGTCGATGTCAAAGGCAGTTCGTCGGTAAACGCAATCCAGCCAGGAACTTTGTAATAGGCCATCTGGTCCAGGGCCCAGGAGACGATCTCCTCTGCCTTGGCAGCATCCCCTTTGACACCATCAAGAATCAGGAACACGGCAACCTCGTCCCCCCGGACCTCGTCCGGTGCGGCAACGGCGGCAGAAATTTTAATCTCGGGATGCCGGTTGAGAATGGATTCCACCTCTACCGCAGCAATATTTTCCCCTGAACGGCGGATCACGTTTTTCTTGCGATCCACAAAATGCAAAGATCCGTCCTGATCCTGCAGAACAATATCGCCGGTATGCAACCAGCCGCCCTGCCAAATCTCATCCGTGGCTTGCTGATTTTTCAGATAACCCGAAAAGAACCCATATCGCGGGTTATCCCCCGCCCGGCGCACCAGTAATTCGCCTGGCATACCAAAATCAACATCATTGCCTGCATCATCGATGATCCGCACGGCGACATTGTCACATGGCCGCCCAAAACACGAGGTACCAACCTTGCGCGGTTCCTCATACGCGCAGATAACCCCACCAGAACCGCTTTCCGTGCATGCCCAGGCTTCGATCAGGGGAAAACCGTAACGTTCTTCAAAAACGGCATGAAGTTTTTTGTCGACCCCTGCGCCAAAGCCAAACCGCACGTTATGGTTAATATCGTCTGGTGAAGGTTCCATCCCCATCAGCATCGACGGCATAACCCCCAGATAATGAACGATAGTCGCACCGCTTTTGCGCACAGACTCCCACCAGCTACGCGGATGAAAACGATCCAGCATGATCATACATCCGCCCAAAGTGATCATGGCGGGTACGGAAACGGCCATCGCATTCATGTGAAATACCGGAAGCGGTGTCAGCATCCGTTCACAATCGCGACGTAAACTGATGTGGCCCCCTGTTTGGGCATACCAGTCGCCGGAATGAAGGTAATATTCATTGCTGAGAATGCAGCCTTTTGGGCGGCCGGTTGTCCCTGATGTATAAAGCAGGGCACATTCGGTCGCCGTGTCGGGAACATAATCTTGAAGGACGGGGGTCAATGCAGGAGAAAGGGGACTATCGGGTGTCAATACGGGAACCGGCAGCCCGGCATTGGCCACGGCAGCCTTCATTTCCGCCTGCCGCTCCGGCAGCACGATGGCCAAAATCATTTCCGAATGTTCGGCCAGATATTCCAATTCTGCCAGGCGCAAATCGGGATTAATGGGCACGACCGAAGCCCCCAGCGCATTCAAAGCCAGCCAGATTTCAATAAAAACCGGGCGGTTTTGCAGCAACAGGCCAATCCGGTGCCCGGCGCCATAACCCGCATCGGCAAAACGTTTTCGCCAGTCTTCAACCCGCCTTCTCATTTCGGCGTAGGAAATATCGCCAGCGGAAATACCGTAAATGCCGGCCGTTTCCTCAAGAACATGCAAAAACGGTGCTTCACCCCGTCTTTCAGCCGTCTCCACAAAGCGGGAATAAACAGATTTCGTTGTCATACCTGCCTCAAATAAAGAGCTGAATGTTGCTGAAGGGGGCATCAAAATTAATCAGATCAATGCGTTTGAGCCTGATTTTCAGTGCGCCGTCTATTTCAACCAGTTCATGACCGATCCAGCCCGAATACCGGTCCAGAAGATCACCCCGTGTTTCGGTATACAGAAACGAGGTGCGCACCTTGTACACACCGTCATCTTCCCCCATCGAGATAACCCTGGGACGTTCGAGAAGATGATGACAACGGCTTTTGGGCTTCTGACTGAATGTCCGCTCGCCGGCCAGACGTTCCACGCGAACAGTTAACAACAAACGGTCTTCATACATGAGTGAGGGTTGAAGGATTGGATCTTCCTGCTGCCATTCCAGCGGCATCCAGTAGCGGCCATCCTCCGCAAACAGGGCCAGCCAGGTTTCCCATTCCATCTGGTCAAGTGTGTGGGCCTCGTCATAGACAAAATCCACAAGATCTTCGCGCTTCATCCTGCCGTCCCCGCTTTTGTATCCATGTTTTGAATCATGAATTTCTTCCAGGCATAAAACTGGTTACGCATCTGGCGTTCCGACGTCCCGTTGACGATATCGGTGGCTTCTTCAGGTTCATTCTCATCCCATAAGCGATGCAGATTGACCCATTTGTTGCCATCCGATTGCAGGCCTTCCTGCGCGCGCTCATACATCTCAAGATCGTCATGTCCGACGATTGACGTCGGGGCGTTAATGAACCGGTTGTACATCAACCCGCGCTCATAGAGCTTGTCCGGCGCGCCCTTGAGCTTGAATACCCAGCTTTCAACCAGGGTTTTATTCACGCCCAGCGGAATAAAATGGCGCAAAATTGCCACCGGCCCCTTGACCATGATGTTTGGAAAATAAATCGTATTGTGGCGGACATCGCCCAGGATCTCGTGGGCGCGTTTTTCCCCGTAGGCTTCGACCATCATTTGCAGATAGCCATCTACATCCTCGTAATCCTGATGGATGGAACCCGAAACACCGGAATGACCATGCCCATTGGGCCAGACACGGATGCCCGCCCCTTCGTAGAATTCATACGGGCTCATGAACGGTGCATACAGCTGAACCGCCATCGGCGGGTCCATATCGGGATTTGCCGCCTTTGCGCGCTCCCACACATTCACCGCAGTCCCTGCCGAGCTTTCATGCGCAACCATCGGGTGGCAGGTATCGGTCTGATTATCGACCAGCATCTTCCAGTTGCAACTGTGCATATACCGGATAGGCTGGCTGATAATCTCCAACTCCCCTTGCGGGGACCGATCCGCCATGTTGTCGATTGTGGAAAGAGAGTCGCCAAAATAATCTTCAAAGCTGAGGCCTTCATCCGCAAGGCGCACAAAAATCAGCCCCCGATATATTCTGACATTCCTGATCCTTGGCAGTCCCTTTGAGGCCTGGTCCGCATCAAAGCCGGTCCCTTCATAGCCTTTTTTCAAGGGGATGGCCAAAAGCGACCCATCGGTTTTGAAAGACCACGCATGATAGGGACAGCGAAAAAATTTGCCGGTATTTCCGCACGGTTCGGATGATATTTTAACGCCTTTATGCGGGCAGCGATTATGCAATACGTAAATCTGACCATCGCGATGACGCGAAGCGAGGATCGGCTGATTTCCGATTTTCGAGGTTATGAAATCGCCGGTATTTTTCAACTGGCTTTCATGACCGATATAAACCCATGAATTTGGAAATAGCTGCTCCATTTCCAATTCAAAGATTTCCGGGTCCACATAAACATCCCGATGTACGGCATAGCCCTTGATCAAATCGGCAATGGCCTGGGGATTCCCGCGATAACGATCCATGACGTCCTCCTCTATAATCAGATTTCAATGACCAGTTTTGCGGTTTTGGAACGCGAAACGCAGATCTGCATGACGTTGTTTTCGGCCTTTTCGGCATCGGTCAGGATCACATCCCGATGATCGGGAATTCCTTCGATCACGGTGCATTGGCAAATGCCGCAATCCCCACGCTGACAATCGTAAAGGGGGTCCAGGCCGGCCTCTTCGAGGGCTTCAATAATTGTCATGTCCGCAGGAACGTGAACAATCTGGCCGGTACTGTGGATTTCCACATCAAATGCGGTGTTCTCCGACGCGGCCACATCGGCAGAGAACAGTTCGTAATGAACCCGTTCGCCCGGCCAGCCCAATTCCGATGCGGTCGCCCGGACGGCCTCAATCATGCCCGCAGGCCCACAGAAATAAACATGTGCCTCGTCCGGGGCATCCCTGAGGATTTTGCCCACATTCATCGCACTGGGCTGATCGTCATAATGCAGGCTTAACCGAGAGCCACAGATTTCCTGCATTTCAGGGACAAAAGCGAGCATCCCTTCGGCACGCCCTGCATAATGAACCTCGAATTCGCGGCCGGAGCGGACAAGTTCGGCTGCCATTGACAGGATGGGCGTAATGCCAATCCCCCCCGCGATCAAAACAGATGGCCCGGCATGATTGCCCAGTTCAAAATGATTGGCCGGGTGGGAAAGTTGCACTTTGTCACCGGGTTTAAGAGCGTGCATGAATTTTGATCCGCCCTTGCTTTCCTTTTCACGCAACACCCCAAGGGCGATATGCCCGGCTGGAAGGCCCGGAAGCCGCAAAAGCGAATAAGCACGACTGCTGCCATCTGTCAGAGTCACCCGTATATGTGCACCCGCCGACCACGCTATCGGAACCGGTGCCGTGGGCTTCATCACGATCCGCTTGATATCCCGGGTTTCACTGGAGGTGGTCACAACCTCGTATCCGATGGACGGCATTCTGATCTCTCGAGTTTATTATATGCGAATACATAAGTTCATATATAAAATATCTGCTGTCAAGTGTTTCCAATTCAGCAAAGCCGGTTGACTCTCAATTTATTTTACATATGAATATATTCATTCACATGTTTTGTGAATCTGTTCCCCCGAAGAAAACAATCAAAATCGCCTGCTCCCGTCAGAGAGGAAAATCATGAATAAGTTCTCACTTCTTGTATCTGCTGCCCTGTTCACGCTGGCAGCCCAACCGGCCTTTGCGGAATACCCTGAACAACCCGTGGAATTTGTGGTGCCGTTCCCCCCCGGCGATCTTGAGGATATTCTGACCCGCATGATCGCGGATAAGTTCCAGGCAACCTATGGCGTGCCCGCTGCTGTCGTGAATAAACCTGGCGGTGGGGGTGGTCCCTTTCCGGGCGCAGTCGCCGTCGCCAATGCACCAGCTGACGGCTATACAATCGGTTCGTTTGTCCTCGATATCCCGCTTGTCGGGCCGACGATTGGCATTCCTGCCCTGGCTGACGATCCGTTTGAACCGCTGGGTATTTTTGTAACCTATCCCTTCATTCTGGCAACATCGGCTGATGCGCCCTACAAGAACATGGACGAGTTGGCAGCCTACGCACAGAACCACAAATTGGTCGTCGGCCATTTCGGTGCTGGTGCAACCCCCACCGAAATCACGCTGGCAACCCAATCGGCATTTGGTTTCAAATGGGGCGGCCAGGCGGCGTTTGACGCACTGGACTGCAACACCCTTGCGTCGGGTGACGCCGATGTCATCAATACGACCTTACAGCTTGTAAAACCCTGCCTTGATAAAATTACGCCTTTGGCCGCCGTCACCGAAAAACGTATCCCGTCATTGCCAGATGTGCCCACGCTTGGCGAGCTTAAACCCGCGCTGAAACTTGGCACCTGGACCGGTTTGTTTGTCCGGCGCGAAACGCCGCAGGAAGCGCGTGACAAGATCATTGCTGTTGCCGAAGAAGTCATGAAAAGTGATGCGGCAAAGAAATTATCCGAGCAAACCGGAGCCCTGATTTATTGGAAAAACCCTGAAGAATCCGCCGCTCAAATCACCAATGATCGCGCAATTCTCAAAAACATTGCCGACATGAACAACAACTGACTTTCCGAAGATAAATTGCGCAACACACACGCTCCCCTTTTGCTGTTTCTTGCGGCAGAAGGGGAAAATCTGTGGGCCATCTCATTTTATCTTGCTGGTAAAATCTTTAAGACAACACGCCCCGAGACCTGAAGTCAGCTCGCTAGAAAATAGCGTGATCACGGTGACGGTGACGCTGATACAAACAACCAAAACAACAAAATTTCTGGCGCACCAACCAGACATTCCGTTCGTCTATCCCAAATTAGCCATTCCCCTGATATATCCAGGCTCATTGCGCATATCCATGTCCCTGCAATGCAGCGACATTAAAGACAAATCGCTTTAAGGCGGACATCACTTGTCAGCCCCGTATCGACAGCAAAACATTTGGGCTTCAGGCCTGTCAGATAAAAGAAGCCAAAAAAGTGCCGCTGCCAAAGTAGAAACCCTGGCAACGGCATTGTATTTTTCTATCACATCATCCCGAAACAGCAACTCAGAACCCTTCGGGGGCAACGCCGGACTCCCCTGATGGATCTTCGCCATTTTGCTTTCTTAGCTGGCGCTGTTTATGCTCGAAGCGAAGTGCGCGGATATGCTGAAAAATCACAAAGAGAATGATCAGCATGAGAATGGCCGATATTGGACGATCAACAAAGTCAATGGGACTGCTGACACGGGCCATTGCACTGCGCAGTTTGACCTCCATAATCCCACCAAGAACAACACCCAGAATGATGGGCACAATCGGCAGGTTCAATCGCTTCAGAATCAGACCAAAAACGCCGAACCCTGCGGCAATTGCACAATCGACAGGGGAATTGCGCAAGGAATAAACTCCGACAAAACTGAGCGTCATAATCACGAAACCAAGATATCGGGTCGGAATCTGGGTGATGCGCAAAAGCATGTTTGTCGAAAACAGCAAGAAGACAATGACAATCAGATTCAGCAACAACATCGCAATATACAGGGCAATCACAAAATCCATTTTGCCCTGAAACAATTGCGGTCCCGGAATCACATTATGCACATAGAAAACCGAAAGCATCATGGCTGTCAGCGCCTCGCCGGGAATACCAAGTGCAAGCAGGGGAATCATTGCCGCAGGCGGAACCGCATTATTTGCAGCCTCGGATGCAACAAGCCCTTCAGGCGAACCTTTCCCAAAAGCCTCCGGTTTTTTCGAGGTTTTTTGCGCATATGTATAAGACAAGAACTGGGCGGTAAATTCCCCTACCCCGGGAATGCTGCCCATCATGACGCCAAAGCTGCTCGCAACAAATGCAACGCGCTTTAACCCAAGCAATTCGGCAAACCCGCCCAGCATATTGCTTTGAACACGCTCGGCATGTGGTGTGTGGTCTTTTTCAAGCATCAGGAAAAGCGCCTGGCTGATGGCGAAAAGCCCCAACACAAGAACAATCAAATCCACGCCACCTGTCAGCCAGGTTTGTCCAAAGGTAAAACGCTGGGTGTATTTTGCCGGCTCCAACCCAATCGTGTTGAGAAAAATACCGAAGAACGCCATCATCCCGGCAGCCATGATCTGCCCGCGATGCGCCAGAATCACGAGAATGATGCCTAATAGTGCGGCCAGAAATATCTCGCGACTGCCAAAATGAGGCGCAATCATTGCCAGAACAGGTGCCAGAATGATCAGGCACACAATGGCAAAGACACCCCCAAAGAAACTGGCGGAATACGCCAAAGACAAGGCCCTTTGCGCCTCGCCGCGTTTGGTCATCGGATAACCGTCATAGGTTGTCAGTGCATTGACAGGCGTACCAGGCGTATTTAACAAAATGGCCGGGATGGCACCGCCATACATCGAACTGCCGTAAATCCCCAACAACATGGTCAAGCCGACAATAGGCTCAAAACCAAATGTTGCGGGCAGAAGAATGGCGATGGCAACAGCCGCACCCACCCCCGGGATGGCCCCAATGATCACCCCGCCAATGGATCCAACCAGCAGGGCCGCAAGCACCTGCCAGTTCATCAATATGTGAAATCCTCCTAAAAAAGCATCAATCATCGGGTTCTCACAGGTTAATCATTGCAAAGGATCGGATCCAGTCGGGCAGATATTCATAAATCTGCCCGGCCGGGATTTTGACTTCCAGACCGGCCCGAAAGATCAAAACAACTGCAACCGCAAATAACGCAGATATTCCAAAGACCTGAAACCGGCGATACCCAAGGCGAAAGGTCAGGAACAACACAAACAGCAGCGTCGATAGAAGATAGCCAATGATCGGCACGACATTGACGTAAACCAGAAAATACGCAACGTATTCCAAAGATCGCACCCATAACGTGAATTCTTTCAAACGTCCGTAGATCCTGGGAGACGACAGGGAACCGATCAGGTGCAATACGGCAAACACGCTCATTCCAATCAGGGATAGCGTTGGCCAGAAGGCAGGCTCCGCGACCAGGGCGGTGTTTTTCACCCATTTCACCTGATCATCCAGATTTGCCAGAAGAAAAACGCAAAACAGCAGAAACATACAGGCAAATACAAGGTCTCCCGGTCGCCGGTCTCTTCTGAACAATTCCTGGAATGTTTTTAACCGTGCATTAAGTTTGTCCATTTTGCCTCACATCATGTTGGGGAGGTACAGAACGATTCCGGAGAACCAAAGCAAAAGGATCAGCCGCAGGATATCTGCAATCCAGAAGGGTGTTACGCCTTTGAAAATTGTTGCCGTAGAGACATCATGGACAACGCCTTTGAGGACGAACACGTTCAAACCGACCGGCGGGGTAATCAGGCTGATTTCGGTAACAACAACGACGATAATGCCAAACCAGACCGGGTCGAAACCAAGCGACGTGACCAATGGGAAGAAGATGGGAACGGTCAAAAGCAGCATCGACAGGCTTTCAAAAACACATCCCAGGACGATGTAAATCAAGATGATCACAATCATCACGATGGGAGGTGTCACACCGATATCCAGAACAAATGTGCGCAATGCCTCGGGTAAACCGGCCAGATTGACAAAATTCGAGAACATCCATGCACCGATCAGCACGGCAAACAGCCCGGCCGACGTCACCGCTGTTTCGGTGAGTGTCTCCGTGATGGAACGCAGATTCAGTTGCCGCCGGGCCAGCGCAATCAAAAATGCACCCGCGGCCCCCATGCCGGCGGCTTCGGTCGGCGAAAAGGTCAGGTTTAAGGGGTAAAAATCGAACGCCCCGTAAAGCCCGCCAATGACAAGAACAAAAAGCGCCAGAACCAGCCAGATATCGCGCACGGCCTGCAAACGTTCCCGCCATGTACTCCGTTCGCCTGCCGGCCCGGCATCCGGATCACGGCGCACAACATACTGCACCGCGATCAGATAAAAAATCACCCCCAGAACACCAGGAATAATGCCCGCAACAAACAGTTTGCCAATGCTGGTTTCCGTCATCAGGCCATAAATCACCAGAATGACACTGGGCGGAATAAGAATGCCCAAAGTGCCACCAGCCGCAATGGAGGCGGTAGACAGCCGGTCAGCATATCCCAGTCGCCGCATCTCCGGCATGGCCACTTTCGACATGGTTGCCGCCGTTGCCAATGACGAACCACAAATGGCGGAAAACCCGGCGCAGGCAGCAATGGTGGTCATTGCCAAACCACCGCGCATATGCCCCAAAAAGACATAAGCCGCACGGTAAAGCTCGCGGGAAAGGCCACCTTTATTCACAAACAGGCCCATCAGGATGAACAAAGGCACCACCGACAGTCCATAATCTTGGGCGGTGTCAATAATCAGCCTGCCGGTCAATGACAGCGAAGCATTGATGCTGGTCAGGTAAGCTGTGCCGAAAAAACCGACCAGTCCCATAGAAAAGGCAATCGGAATACGCAGAAAGGCCAAAGCCAAAACGGCAAGGAACCCCAAGATCGAAATCAGCATGATAATTCCTCTCCCGGGTACCTGCCTTTTTGGAACCGCAACAGGATGCGCAGCACGTAAACAAAACAGCAGACGACAAGCGCAAAAGACACGAAATAGATGAGATAATATTGCGGCCAGCCAAGGATTTCCGTGACCTCGTTATAGCCCTTGCTGCGTGTTCCCAATGTCCAGATACGAACAGCCGGAAAGGCCAAGGCAACAAGGCAGATCACATCGACAAGCGTATCCCGAATATAGGCTGCACGGCGTCCAAAACACCCATCCATGAGGTCGACAACGATGTGGCCATCTTTCAATATTGTCATGGGAAGGGCCGCGAACACGATGACCGCCATCAGCATTTCTGTTACCTCGGCCGAAAAACCGAGAGGCGCAGAAAATACACTTCGCGAAATGACATCGACGAACGTCAAGACCATCAGGAACATGAGGGCCAGGCCTGCAATACGTGCAGGCCCCAGTGCAAGCCGGTCTGACAGCACCGTCAGCATGGATTTTTCAGACTTCGCGACCATGACTTATTGTCCCGCTTTCAGGGTTTCAAATTCGTCACGGAAATAGTCGTAGGCTGCCCTGCCATCGATGCCGGTATCAGAAATATCGCTGATAACCTGGTTGATAATTTTCTCGGCTTTTTTGTGCCAAACAGCCTGGTCCGCTTCCGACGCCATAGTGAGCGTATTGTCGCCCGCATTTCTCAGGGCGGCCAACCCCGCCGCATCAAAATCATCCCAGAAAGCACCGCTAATGCGCGAAAGCTCCTCGCCGAACAATTTATTCAGCGCGGCCTGATCCTGTTCACTGAGGCGATCAAAGGCATCCTGGTTCATGACCGTTGCCATCGACGTGCGATAAAAACCGGACGGCATATCAAAGCTATGCGGTGCTACTTCTGTGAGACGGAAGCCCAGTTTTGATTCCATTGGCATCATGACCCCATCGGCAGCGTGCGATGCCAGGGTTTCGTATACACGGGGGGCCGGAACATTAATAGCGGACGCACCAAGGGCATCACCGACCATACCGGCAACACCACCGCCAATGCGCAGTTTCATGCCAGCAATCTGGTCAAGACGTTCCACCTTGGTCGCGGAATGCAACAACCCGGAGCCATGCGCATAAACGGCCAGAACCTTAAGACCGCGATGTTCATTGGCCTGGCGGAAAAATTTGTCGAAGGTTCGCCAATAAGCAACGGCAAAGTCCGCCGAGCTGCCCCCAAAGCCGGGAAGTTCCGCCATTGAGGCAGAAGGAAACCGGCCGGGCGTATAATTGTGGGTAATCCAGGTAATATCCGCTATTCCGTCCGCGATAATATCGGCCTGGGCGGCTGGCGGTGCCAAATTGTATTTCATTTCAGCAGTAACCCGCCCGTCAGTCGCTTCCTCTATGCGCCGGATAAAATCCGGAAACATCTGGGAATTAACCCCATGCGTTGGCGGTGCCCAGGTGGAAATGGTCAGCGTAACGTCCTGAGCCTTGGCTGGCAGCGAAATCAATGTGGTAATTGAAATTGCGGCTACCGTTTTAAAAAACCTTGCATACATCAGAAACACTCCCTGTTCGTTGGTTGCTTATAGTTCAATGCAACTTTCATGATGAGGCCGATGGAAATCTTGGTGTCGCGGGGCGCCCGGAACGCAATATTCCCCTGAAAGGCAGGCGTTCTTCGGGATAAGGTGAGACAGGATGGCGCGTGAGGTTTGAATACTCCCGTTGCTTTGGGAGTATTCGGGCGCTGTGTCACGCAGCGCCCAAATCGTCGTCAGGCGTATTTGCCTGACAAAAGAGTACCGCAACCAGGAACCCGAGCTTCAAGCCCCAGTTCTTTTAACATCTGGTGCGTTGTGGCAACTGCCGCAGACAGCACGGGAATGCCACATTCGTCTTCAACCTTTTGAATGGCCGCAAGCGACGGCATCTGAACACAGGCAGACAAAACAAGTGCATCAATATTCTTCAGATTGACCTGCTTGTAAATTGTGGTCAGATTCAAAGGGTCCTGTGCCGCGACTTCAAGGTTATCGGGAATTTCCAGCGCGATACTATCCGAAACTTCGATACCTTCAGCCTCGATATATTCTGCCACCAGATTGGTCAGCGGACGCATATATGGCGTCACAATGGAAATCCGTTTGGCCCCCATCAGATGCAGGCCATCCACCAATGCCCCGGCAGAACTGACAACCGGCGCAGCATGGCCGTTCTCGACTGTCACCTGATGAAGACGCTTCTGGCTTTCACGATGATACCCCTTGCCCATCGACATAATTGCGACAAGACAGGCATAGCCCATGACATCCACCGATGCGTCGGAAAGCTCAAGGGCACAGCGGTCGCTGTCGCGATCCATTGCGGCAAGTTCTTCCTTTGTCACCTTCTTCATGCGCATGCGTGAAGAATGGAAGGAAAACCTCTCGGGCAGGACCGTTTCGCGTGCACGCAGCATGGCCGGGATTTCCCGTTCCATCGTCAGGTTTGACGATGGAACGATCTGACCGATCTTGATGGTCTTGTGCATATTGTTCTGGATTCCGGTCATGTCACTGCCCGATTTTAACGACCGGGTTGCGCAAAATGCCGATACCCTCGACACCACATTCAATCACATCGCCAGGCCACATCCATTCCTGCGGATCACGACCGGCACCGACACCCGCAGGGGTGCCTGTGGCGATGATGTCGCCGGGTTCCAATGTAATGCCCGACGAAATATCGGCGATAAGTGTTGGAATATCGAACAACAGATGTTTGGTGTTTGATCGTTGTTTTTCCTCGCCATTTTTTGTCAGCCACAGCACAAGATTGTGTGGATCGGCAATTTCATCCGCCGTAACAATCGCCGGACCAAAGGGACAATAACTGTCCTGGCCTTTGGAAAATATCCATTGACCAGCACGACGATTATCACGCGCAGATACGTCATTGATAACGGAATACCCAAAGACGTGGCTCATCGCGTCTTCTTTGTTGATCCGCGTGGCACGTTTCCCAATAATCACGGCAAGTTCAACTTCCCAGTCCAATTGCTGGGTCATTGCCGCATTATGCTGGATTGGTTCGCCATTGGCGATAACAGCCGTTGGCGGCTTGGAGAACACAACCGGTTTTTGCGGCAAATCCTTCGATGTATCGAGAGATTTTGCAGATTCAGCCACATGCTCCACATAGTTTAGTCCAATGCCAAAGATATTCTTGCGCGGGCGCGGAATGGGTGCCAACAGGCGCGCATTCTCTTCATGGATGGCAATGCCCGCAGGGCGTGCCTCGGCCGTTTCCCTAACCGCACGCCGGATTGCAGCCTGCGCATCAGGGCCAAGATCAATCAGTTCAAGCATGGATGACGGCAACACCGCGCCCACTGCATGACCCAATTTTTCCACATCAATAATCATGTTGTCCTGGACAACACCAAGACGGCCTTCTCCAGCCGCTGAATCACGGTAGGTAACCAGTTTCATGTTTTCTTTCCTGTTCGCTTTTATTCGGCGACGATTTGGTGACCGTTATTATCTTTAAGGGCCTGCTCCGCCCAGAAACCGAGCTTTTCCATCGTTGGAAAATCGTTGAACGAAAACAGGCAAGTGTCTTCCCGTTCCTGCTTGTTGCAGTGTTCGTGGAAGGTCCAGGCGGGCACACAAAAGATGTCGTTTTTCTTCCAGTCAAACCGCTTGCCGCCAATGATCGAATAACCTTCGCCTTTGGCGACATGGTAAATAACGTTCCCGGTGTGGCGATGCGCTTTGGTATGTTCGCTCGGACGCAACATCTGAATATGCGCGCCCATCGTCAGCATGGGATTGTCACCCGATTGCGGGTTTACATAACGCATCATCACACCGTCATAGGGGGAGCCATCCGTGACCTTGGCGTAATTCTGAAGCGCCTCGTAAGTTGGTTCCCACGCAAACCGCATAAGAGGGGAATAGGGCTTGTCCCATTTATCCATTTCCGGGCGCAAACCCGCGCCACCCCAACTCAGCGGGCGGTCATTGAGCGGAATATTGGTTGTTTGATAGTCATTGGGATGAACTTCGTAAAAATTCGCCTCAAGACAATTGGTCAAGGGAATGTCCAAACCATCCTGCCACATTGATGTTTCGCCATCTTCGGCAACACCATGTTCGTGCCAGGTGCCATTGGGCGTGATCACAAAATCGTTGCCGCCCAATTCCATCTTGTGACCATCGACAATCGTGTAGGCCCCCTTGCCTTCCATGATGAAACGCAGGGCAGAAGCAGCATGGCGGTGAGCACCAGCTTTTTCACCCGGCTTCATCACCTGAATGCCCGAGAACAGCCAGCCACAGGCCGCACTGACATCCTGGCGTTTGGGATTGCGCAAATACACCACCCGGCGTCCTGCATCTTCCGGACGTACCAGATCAATTGATCGCAGTACCTGTTCGCGCAAATCCGAATGACGCCACAAAACAGGGGCTGATTTTGGTGTGGGCTCCCAGGGTTCAATGGCATTTGCAACGGTCCAAAGAGCCCCGGTCTCAAATTTTGCCAGATCGTCGTAATAGGCTTGTAACTCGGCATTATCGCGCACACGCGCCCTGCCTAGAATGTCGTCCTTGGATTTAATCTCAGTCTGTACCATGAGGTAACTCCTGTGACTCAGGTGATTTCAGGATCTATTGGATGCTCAACCTGTTCGCCTTCTGGTATGGACGAAGTCCCCAATCCTGACAGACTGACAGGCGGCAGTGGCTGCTGGTTCACATGGAGACTGAAAACATCGAACCGGTTGTAGTGTCCGGTAATGTCGTGCATTTGTTTGGGCTGGATACAGCGCCCCAGGTCGATCTCGGCATAAACAATGCCTTCGTCGTCAATCAGCCCGTCTGTCACAGGTCGCCCGTCAGGACCAATAATGCCAGAATAGGCGCTTGATTTACGCTCCAGCAGGGCGCGTGCATCCGGCCGGATTTCTTCCATCGCCTGAATGATCTCCTCCGAAATCGTAGACGTCGCGATAACGGTGAAAACCTTGCCTTCAAAACTGTGTGTCTGACCACGCAGTTTGATGGCTTCGGCCATGTCATATTCCGGCGGCGCAACCGGCAAGGAAATATAACTGGCGGCATGTACAAGCTCGCCCTGGGCCAACAGGGTAAACCGGGCCAGCGGATTGGTATTTTCACCGCAGGCAAGGCCTCCCAACGGGCCAATTTCCGTGTCATAAACCTTCAGACTTGATCCATCGCCGCCGGTCCAGGTCAGCTTTTCGGCCCAGGTTGGTACAAGCTTGCGGTGCTTGCCGATAATTTCTCCATCAGGGCCAATAAAAAGCAACGTGTTGTATAGTGCCCCCAAAGAAACCGGGCTGCGTTCGTTCAGGCCCATGATCACAAGACAATCATTGGCCCTGGCTGCGGCCCGAATCTTGGCGATCTCGGGCCCATCGGCGAACACCGAATTCCGCACCAGCCTGTCAAACCAGGCACTGCCTGTTACCGGGTCGGTAATCCAGCTCCAATAGGGATAGCCGGGAATAAAAACCTCGGGGAAGACCACAAGCCGGGCGCCCTTGCCTGCCGCCTCGCCGATCAGATCAACAGCCTTGTCCGCAGTTTTCTCTGCATCAAGAAAAACCGGGCTGGCCTGAACCGCCGCTGCGGTAAATTTGGGAAATTCCTTACCGGGCAGCATGATTATTTCACCTCTTCATATTTCCGAAAGGCCTTGGTCAAACCATCAATGATCTTGTCGATACCATCGACATCAATGGTCAAAGGCGGCGACATGATGATGTTTGAGCCCGCAGGGCGCACAATCACGCCTTCTTCGCGTGCAAATGCGGCAATCATTTCCCCCTGGCCCTTGCCAGGATCGATCGGCTCGCGGGTGCCCTTGTCGGCAACCATATCGACACCAACCATCAGGCCCTTGCCCCGGACCTCCCCAACCAGGGATGACCAGTTTGGCAGGTCTTCCAGGCCCTGCATCAGCCTGCCCCCCATTGCGGCGGCATTGGCGGGCAAGTCTTCCTTCTCGACGATATCTAGGGCCGCAATCGCAGCCGCACAGCCAAGGGCATGCCCCGTTGCGGTATAGCCGTGCATAATGAAGCCCATAGGATCAACACCCTTGGTCCAGGCATTCATGACGCGCTCGTTTAACACCGTTGCACCAAGCGGGATGTAGCCAGACGTGATCCCCTTTGCGAGACACATGATATCGGGTTTCACACCCCAGCCCCGCGCGCCAAACATCGAACCCGACCGCCCGAACCCAGTCACAACCTCGTCCGAGATGAGAAGGATTTCATGCTTGTCCAGAAGCGCGCGCAAACGGGGCCAGAAGCCCGCGGGAGGAACGATAACGCCTCCGGCCCCTTGCACCGGCTCTGCAATGAAAGCGGCAATGGTATGGGCACCATTATGCGCAATCAGCCGGTCGATCTGCGTGATGATGGCATCCGTAAGCTCTTCTGGATCTTCGGAATAGGGATTGCGATAGGTCCAGGGACTGTCAACCTGGTAACAGCCGGGCATCAACGGCCCGTAGGCATGACGGTAATAACTTGAACCATTGACCGACGTTCCGCCAAACTGGATGCCATGATAGCCGTGCTTGAGCGAGATGAACCCTGTGCGGTCAGGATGACCTTCCAGCTTCCAGTATTGACGGCTAAGCTTGAGCGCGGTTTCCACCGCATCCGACCCATTGGCGGAAAACAGGACCTTGGCCATGTTTTCTTGCGCCGACATCTCGATCACTTTGGCCGACAGTTTAATGGAGGGCGCTGTCGTGGTACCGGCAAAATTTGAATAATAGCAGATTTCGTCCATCTGCTCGATAATGGCCGCCTTTACCTCGGGGCGGTTATGACCAACATTGACGTTCCACAATCCGCCAATGCCATCGACATAGGTTTTTCCATCAATATCCGTGACATGATACCCCTGCCCCTTGACGATGATTTGCGGCGGATGCTCCGACGAAATCAAGGGGTGGATCATGGGATGCAACTGATGGCGCGCGTTGTTTTCACGCAGGAAATTGTCATCTCTATTCGACATGATTTTTGCAGCCTTTCTTAACCCAGGGCAATGCAGACGGATTTTGTTTCAAGGTAATTGTCCAACGCCGCGCGGCCGTGCTCGCGTCCGATACCTGATTGTTTGTAGCCACCGAACGGCATGTTCTGATCAGGCAGGTTATGGGCGTTGACCCACACGGTTCCCGCTTCAATCTGGGGAACGTATTTGTGCATGGTGTTCAGGTTGGTGGTCCAAAGTGACGCGCCAAGCCCAAAGCGGGTATCATTGGCCATAACGATGGCGTCATCAGGATCATCAAAGGGCGTGATCGTCACAACAGGGCCGAAAACTTCGTCCTGCATGATCGACATTTTCTGGTCGACAGCGGTGAAAATTTCGGGTCTTACAAAAAAGCCCGGGCCGTCATAACTGCCAGAATTCAGTAACGGTTTGGCACCCTGTTCCAGTCCGCGTGCAATACAGGCATTCACATGGCCCTGATGCTTGGCAGAAACCATCGGGTTAATCTGGTTTGCCGGATCCAACCCGGACCCTATTGATAAAGAACGGGTCATGTCGGCCAGGAAATCACATACTTTGTCAAAAATGCCCTTCTGGGCATAAATGCGTGTTCCCGCACAGCAGGTCTGACCAGAGTTAAAGAAAACACCGATACCTGCCGCAACCCCCAACTGATCCATATCCATATCATCGAACATGATCATCGGGGCCTTGCCGCCCAGCTCCAGGGTAACGCGCTTCATATCCTGCATCGCCTGAACGCCAATAAGCTTGCCAACCTCTGTCGAGCCAGTGAAAGCCAGCTTCTGAACGCCTGGATGCGCCGTTAGCGCCGCACCGGCCTCTTCACCCGTGCCGGTAACGACATTAACCACCCCCGCAGGGAGCCCGGCCTCAAGGCACAGTTCGACAAGCCGCACCGTGGTCAGCGGCGTTTCCTCTGCGGGCTTGATAACCACCGTGCAACCGCATGCCAATGCCGGCGCAATTTTCCAGACCGCCATATTAAGGGGGAAATTCCAGGGCGTGATCGCCCCGACAACACCGACCGGTTCCTTGCGCGTATAAGCGTGATATTTTGTACCTGGCGGCACAGGAATTGAAACATCGATGGTCGAACCTTCGATCTTGGTCGCCCACCCTGCCATGTAACGCATATAGTCTGCCGACGCGCCGACCTCGATCATGCGCGACAACATCACTGACTTGCCGTTATTCAACGTTTCAAGCTGCGCCAGTTCTTCGCCATTGGCCTCGATCAAATCCGCCAGTTTCAGCATAACACGCTGGCGGTCTGCTGGCCGCATGCGAGACCATTCACCTTTTAATGCACCGCGCGCAGCCTTAACGGCCTTATCAATATCCTGTGCGTTACCCTTGGGGACTTCGGCAATTTTCTGCCCGGTTGCAGGGTTGAACACAGCAAGCGTTTCAGAGGTATCGCTTGCTACCTTCTGGTCACCAATAACCATCCTTACGGGCGACTCAAGAAAACCGGCCACACTCGGGAGAATCTCTTCGACCGCGCTGTCTGGTCTCGCTATCTGCATGATCTAACTTCCTTTTTCCCTGATGGACAGACCGCTTTTGATTGATTTTTAACCTGACCATTGACTTATTTTACATATAAATTTATTCATTACCATATATTTTTTGGAGGAATTTATGGCAGAGAGATCTTTCGCAAAAGAAGTCGAAGACCTGAAGCTGGGTGAGGGAGACCTGTTTCGTGGTGAGGGAATTCTCGCCATCACCAAGGCTTTGTTACAGTCAGGGGTCGCCTATGTCGGCGGCTATCAGGGGTCGCCAATTTCGCACCTTATGGATGTTCTGGCCGACGCAAATGACATTCTCGATGATTTGGGTGTTGTTTTCCAAAGCTCCGCCAGCGAGGCAACAGCAGGTGCCATGCTATCGGCGTCTGTCATGTATCCTTTGCGTGGAGCCGTCGCGTGGAAATCAACCGTGGGCACAAACATGGCGTCGGATGCCCTGTCCAACCTGTCTTCGGGCGGAGTTACCGGCGGTGCAATGGTCATTGTGGGCGAAGATTACGGCGAGGGATCGTCGATCATGCAGGAACGCACCCATGCCTTTGCCATGAAATCACAAATGTGGCTTTTGGACCCGCGCCCCGAACAATCCTGCATCGTCAATCTGATCGAAAAAGGATTCGAACTGTCCGAGGCATCAAATACACCTGTCATGCTTCAGGTCCGGGTGCGGTCCTGTCATATGACGGGTTCGTTCGTCTGCAAGGATAACAAACGCCCGGAATTCACCCTGCGCGACGCAATGAACGCCCCCAAACGCGATCTCGGCCGCATTGTTCTCCCCCCGGCCGCCTATGAACATGAAACGGAAAAAATTGAAAAACGCTGGCCTGCAGGCATCAAATTCATCCAGGAAAACAAACTGAACGAATTTTCTGGCCCCGATGGAAAAGACAAACAGGGAAAAACGGGCCTGATCGTTGTGGGGGGCATGTATAACAGCACCATTCGTGCCTTACAGCTTTTGGGCCTTAGCGATGCCTATGGCAACTCAAAGCTGCCGATTTATGTGATGAATGTCGCCTATCCCACAATACCGGACGAAGTGGATGCGTTCTGCCAGAACCTTGATTCCGTATTGATCATCGAAGAAGGCCAACCCGAATATATCGAACAGTCAATCAATACCGTCATTGCACGCAAAAAACGCCCCGTTTCCATACATGGCAAAGATTATCTGCCGATGGGCGGGGACTATACTGCCGCTGTTCTGACCAAAGGCATCACCCGTTTCCTTGAAGAACATGATCCCCAGCAGTTGGGCAACCGTGCGCCAGTACCCGATGCGGGCCCGATCCTCGCCAATCCAGTCGTGGAAAAACTAAAAGAAGTTATTCCGCCCCGGCCACCAGGCCTGTGTACCGGCTGCCCGGAACGACCAATCTTTGCCTCGATGAAACTGGTGTTTGAAGAAATGGGCGAACACCACGTCTCTGCGGATATTGGCTGTCATCTCTTTTCGATCCTGCCGCCATTCAATATTGGTGCGACAACAATGGGCTATGGGCTTGGTGCGGCATCGGCAGCAGCATTCAATATTCCAGGGGCCAAACGATCCATTGCCATCATGGGCGATGGCGGATTCTGGCACAATGGCCTTACCAGCGGCATTGGCAACGCCGTGTTTAACAAACATGACGGCGTTTTCATCATTGTTGAAAACTATTATTCAGCGGCAACCGGCGGTCAGGATATCCTGTCATCGCGGGCCTATAACAAACGGCGCAAAACCAACAATCCCATCTCCGATGCCCTAAAAGGGGTTGGCGCCACCTGGGTCCGCGAGATCGACCATACATATGACGTCAATAAAATGCGCGCCGTCCTGACCGAGGCACTGACAACCGATGCCGAAGGTCCCAAAATTATCGTCGCATCATCCGAATGTATGCTGAACAAACAGCGCCGGGTGAAACCGCAAGTGGCCAAGGCCATCAAGGGCGGTGAACGGGTTATCAAAGAAAAATTCGGCGTCGACGAAGATGTGTGTACAGGGGATCACGCCTGCATCCGCCTGTCAGGCTGCCCGTCACTTTCTGTCAAAGAACTGGATGATCCCTTGCGTGATGATCCGGTCGCCTCGATTGATTCAACCTGTGTGGCCTGCGGCAATTGCGGTGAAGTCGCCGACGCGGCGGTTTTGTGCCCGTCATTTTTCCGCGCCGAAGTAACGCATAACCCGACCGCCTGGGACAGGTTCCGCGACAGGATTTCCGCAACTGTCATCAAATACCTGCAAAATCGCCGCGAAAGTCGGACCGTCAGCTTTGAAGGATAAACGCACATGAAAGAAGCGACCGTAAAACTTGATCTTGCGGCGGCCGGCGCCGCAACGGAACGCCCGATCTCCATCGCCATTGTCGCAATGGGGGGGCAAGGCGGCGGCGTGCTGACCAACTGGATTGTCAGCCTGGCAGAAAGCCAAAACTGGGTGGCCCAGTCCACGTCCGTTCCAGGTGTGGCCCAAAGAACCGGTACAACAATTTATTATGTCGAAATGATGCCGGTCAGTGGCAGCGGACAAAAACCAATTCTGGCCCAGATGCCCACACCCGGGGATGTGGATGTTGTGATCGCATCCGAATATATGGAGGCAGGCCGGTCAATCCTGCGGGGGATCGTGACACCGGATCGGACAACGCTGATTGCGTCTTGCCACAGAATGTTATCGACCGTTGAGAAAATGGCCCCGGGCGAAGGCATCGCAGATAGCAAAGCCGTCCATGACGCCATCGGGGTTGTCGCACGACAGGAAATCATCTTTGACATGAACAATCTGGCCGTAAAGAACGGCTCGGTTATCTCCTCGGCGATGTTTGGCAGCCTTGCCGCTTCAGGGACACTACCGTTTGATCGTAACGCCTATTACGACGTGATCCGTAAAAGCGGCAAAGGGGTTGAAGCCAGCATTCGCACCTTTGATGCCGCCTTTGAACGCACGGAAAATGCTGAGCAGGCAACCAACGCAACCGAACTGCAAACTGAAAAGACCCCGACGCCTTTGCCAGAAGGCCTCAATGATACCCGCGCCAATACTCTGTTACACCGTATTCGCAGCGAACTTCCGGCCGAGGCACACCAAATGGCATTCCTGGGGGTGCAAAAAGTCGTTGATTTCCAGGATGTTGAATATGGCAACGAATATCTTGATCGTTTACATGAGTTAAACGTAAAGGATGCCGCCGCCAACGGCGCGGCAAGGGGCTTTGAATTCACGGTTACGGCGGCGAAATATCTGGCGAATGCGATGGTATATGACGATGTCATTCGTGTTGCCCGCCTGAAAACCCGAAGCACACGACGGGACCGCATCGCAGCGGAAGTTGGCCTGCAGGACGGACAGATTCTCAACTCGACAGAATTCATGCACCCTCGCATGGAGGAAGTGGTTTCCAGCCTGCCCGTCGGGTTGGCAAACTGGCTGATTGCACGCAAAGGACTTTATGCGTGGATGGATCGTCGCATCAATAAGGGACGCCGATTAAAAACCTATTCCCTGCGCGGATTTATACCCCTTCATGTGGTTGGCAGCCTCAAGGGAATGCGCCGAAGATCGCTTCGCCATCAGACGGAGACAGCTCACCGAACCGCGTGGCTGGCCGAGGCCACCAACGCCTTGCGCCACAACTATGAGTTGGGGGTCGCGATCCTGACTTTCCGTCGCCTGATCAAGGGTTATTCCGACACACATGTTCGCGGTCTATCCAAGTTCGACAAGGTCATGGCAACGACAAAATCCATCGCACACAGGGATGATGCCGCTGCTTGGGCGCGCCGTCTATTAACCTCGGCAATCAAAGATGCCTCCGGCGATGATCTGGACGGCACCATCAAAACCATTGAGTCTTTCATATGAACAAACAATCACAAAATTCCGTCGATGCGCGTCCTATTGCCTTGTCTCGCAATGACTTACCGTCAGGATTATGGTCTGGAAAAGTCACTTTCAGGCACGGACAATGCGACCCGGCAGGTATCGTTTACACACCGGAATTCTTTAATGTGTTTAACCAGGTTATTGAGGAGTGGTTCTGCAGCCGACTTGGCATCAACTATTATGAAATTATCGGGCCCCGCCGAACAGGGATCGGCTATGTCAACGCCGCAGCTACATTTTTCGCACCTTGCAAAATGGGCGACGAGGTCGAAATTTTTGTAATGGTCGACAAAGTCGGCAACAAGTCTTATCAACTCGTGCTACATGCGATGTTGGGTGACAATGAGGCCCTGCGTGGATATTTTACGACTGTGGCAACTTCGCTGGATACGCATCGCCCAATCCCAATTCCGAACGATATTCGAGAGGCGATGCTGGAATATTCTGCGGAACCCTAAATGACGAGGTAAACCGAGTATGCGGCCAGAGATTGAGGTCCTAGATCACGTTAACAAGCAAGAAAAAGAGCAGGTCCGTGTCTGGCTGAGTATCATGGGGATACATAGTTCAATCTTCGCCGAGCTTAATCGAAAACTGTCAGACCAGACCGGAATTAGTTTAACAAAATTTGATGCTATGGCACAGCTTGACCGATATCCTGACGGTATCAGCATGGGCGAGTTGTCTAGTGCATTGCGGGTCACAAACGGTAACGTTTCCGGCCTTGTCAGCAGACTGATCAAGGATGATCTGGTTTTCAGGGAGATGTCACTGGAAGATCGCCGATCCTTTCGTGTGAAATTAACGCCAACCGGGAAGGCCAAATTTGCACAGGCCCTGAAAGTTCATCAGGACGTGTTGTCAGACATGTTTTCCAAGGTTGCCCCCGAAGAACTCTCAAACACTGTAAAAACGTTACGAAACCTCTCCTCCAAGCTGGCATTGGAGGCTTGATATGATAAAGGAGCCCGCTGCCCACGAAATCAAATTTCCGTTCAAGTCTCGCGAAGAACTGGAAGCATATTTACCTTATCTTATCACCCGACTGGCATATCGCTGGGCAACGGATCAAAATGCTGCTTTGTGCAAAGACGGGCTTCAGGGGGCAAAAATGCGTATGCTTTCATGCCTTTCGGCGTTCGGAGAACTGACAATCAACGAATTGTCGATCCTTTCCGTGACGGAGCAATCCACAACAAGCCGAACAGTAGAACAATTGGTATCTTCGGGTCTGGCAGAACGAAATATCAGCCAGTCCGACCAGCGCGTTCGGACCGTCCGATTGACCAAGGACGGGACCAGCACACTTAAGCGACTGGCGCCAACAATCAATGATCTCAATCAGAATCTCCTGCGTGGCGTAGATGAGGAAGAACTACAAAACTGTGTAAAGGTATTGGGCAAAATGCTCAAAAACATCAAAAAGAACCAAATCTAGAATTGCGTGGAACAGAATGATGCCATCAGAAGGATTAAGCGGTTTGGACTGGCTATTCTCTTAATTTCGATTATCTAATGCAAATTTGAGAGCCGTCATGGATAATTCTTCCCGCCAAAAGCCTTCTGCATCAGAATGGATGGCCATTTTGATGACACCCGGGATGCGTGCACAACGCATATCGGCCGTTTTGTCTGTTTTGGCAGCATTGATTTGGCCTTTGCAGGCCGCACTTGTGGCCTGGGTGCTGGGGCAACTATTGGCAGGCGACATCCCTTCGCCGCTATTCGCCGTTTCTGGCTTTATCGCATTGGGGCTGTTACGCGCCGTTCTAACCTATTTTGCCGATGCACAGGCACAATTTGCTGCTGAAATCATTACGGAACATGCCCGCAGCAGCATTATCGCCACCGAGGCAACACGCATTCACGACAGCGCAACGGGCGGTGCCGGCAGTGTTGCGGCCCTGGCTGGCGAGAAACTTGATCTTTTAATCCCCTTTGTCACGCGCTATGCCCCGGCACGCGCCCGGGTCATGGTTGTTCCCCTGGTCATACTGGGTTTGACCTTCTGGTATTCCTGGGCAGCGGGCCTGGTGCTTCTGGTCTCCGGCCCTTTGATACCGGTCTTTATGGCGTTGGTCGGCATGGCCGCCAAAGAAGCCAGCGCCCGGCAAATGACCGAGATCGGAACACTGAATGACTTTCTTGTCGAACGGCTTTCAGCACTTGCCGATATTCGTTTGTTAGGCGCAGGCTCCACAGTTTTAAAGGGATTTGTCCAGCAGGCGGACGATCTTCGACGCCGTACAATGGCGGTCCTGGGTGTTGCATTTCTATCATCCACCGTCCTGGAACTTTTTGCAGCCATTGGTGTGGCGATGGTCGCGGTTTATGTCGGCTTTTCGCTTTTGGGTGTGCTGGATTTTGGCACATGGGTCGCCCCGCTTACACCGCAGGCAGGGATATTCCTGTTATTGCTGGCGCCGGATTTTTACCAGCCCCTGCGTGACCTTTCTGCCGCCTGGCATGACAAGGCCGCTGCCGCCGCCGTCATTGACGAAATCAGCACCTATCAGGCAAATACCGGTAGGGAATTGCCTGGGCGCGGCGGGCCTGCTGCACCTTTGCCCGGCCCGGCAAGTATTGTGTTATCTGGCTGTTTTACACTATCAGGCTATGCCTTGCCCGAAATTGCCATTGCGCCGGGCGAACGGGTCGCGCTTGTCGGCCCCAGCGGCAGTGGCAAGACCAGCGCCTTGCGGCTTATGGCGGGGCTTGAAATACCCGCACAAGGGACCGTTTTGGTGGCACAGCAGCCCCTAAGCCCTGATAACGCCGATGGCTGGCGCGCCCGGCTGGGCTGGATGCCACAGGCCCCGCATTTTCTGACAGGCAGTTTACGGCAAAACCTGACACTTGGCCGCAATGGCAACCTGGAGGCCGCGATTAAAACAGCGGCATTGGATGGTGTTTTAAAAACAATGCCAGGGGGCCTTGCAACACATTTGGGCGAAACCGGCGGCGGCCTTTCAGGTGGCGAAGCCCGACGGGTAATGTTGGCGCGGGCGGTTTTTGGGGACCCGGATGTTATCCTGGCCGATGAACCCACAGCCGACCTTGATGCCGATACCGCGCAAACGGTCATGCGCGGCCTTCTGGATCAGGTAAACCGAGGTGTAACACTGATTGTTGCCACGCATGACCCTGCCCTTGCCGCACGGATGGACCGCATCATTGAGCTTGGGGATTTGTCGTGAACGCACTTTGGAAAATTTTTCGGCTTATCCTGCGGGACCAACGATCGGCAATGTTACGGGGGGCTGCGCTCAGTATTGTCGTGCTCGCGATGGGGGCCGCACTTCTGGGGCTGTCAGGGTGGTTTATTACAGCGGCAGCAGCCGCCGGGCTTGTTGGTGCAGGCGCGGTGTTTGATGTGTTTCGCCCCTCGGCGATGGTGCGATTTCTGGCCCTTGGCCGTGCGGCAGCGCGCTATGGCGAGCGCATGTTAACCCATGATGCGACCCTTCGTGCGCTTGAAACATTGCGATCACGGGTATTGGCAACATATGTAAATGCCCCCTATCCCCGGATGATCCGAATGCGCGGGGCACAGGTTTTAAACCGTTTAACAGCCGATATTGACGCATTGGACGGCGTGTCTTTGCGGTTGGTCCTGCCGATCATTGCCGCAATATCAACGCTGGTGCTGGCCTGTATCCTGTTGTGGTGGCTGGTGGCGCCCGCCATCGGCATCTGGATTGCCGGTGCATATTTGGCCGGTGCAATAGTCATCTTTATATGGATGGCACGGTTTTCCATTCCGCTGTCACGGCGCGAGGAAGTCGCGGCACAGGCTTTTCGCACCCGACTGATCGACTTGATCCGCGCACGGCGCGATTTAGCGGTTTATGGCCATCTGGTGGCGCAAAAAGAACATGTGCGCACCGCCGACACCCGACGCCAAGCTTTGCAACGCCGCTTGGATTATGGCGAGCGACAGGTGGGCGCGTTGCTTGCAATTTTAACAACAATTGTTTCGGCGGGTGCCCTAGGGATCGGCATGATGCTGGTGCAATCCCGGCAAATTGACCCTGCTTTTGCTGCCTTGGGCTTTTTCGCCGCCCTGGCACTGGCAGAAACACTGTTACCATTACGGCGTGCCGTATCGGACCTGGGGCGCATGGCCGATGCCGCCCGGCGGATCAGGCGTGACCTGGCCGATCCCGCTGCCATGCCCGTTCCGCCCGAAAACCCGGCACATCCTGCCCGTGAAACGGATTTACGGGTTACGGATCTAACACTGCAACGCCTGGACTCCGCAGAAGATTCCCTGCCAATCCTTACAGCCCTGTCGCTAGTGGCAAAGCCTGGCAAGACCATTGCGCTTACGGGGCCCAGTGGACGGGGAAAATCAACGCTTTTGTTGGCCATTGCCGGCTTGCACCCCATCACGGCCGGACATATCACAATTGCGGGCAAAGAAATTACAGACTGGTCCGAAGCTGATTTACGCACCTGCCTGACATTACTGCCACAACGCAGCACCCTGATGGCAGGAACAATCGCCGACGCGCTGCGCATGGCAGGACCGGCAGATGATGCACATTTGTGGCGGCTGTTATCCGCCGTGCAGCTTGACACCGTCATCAAGCAAAAGGGCGGACTGTCTGCCATGATCGGCTCGCGCGGTGAAGGCCTGTCCGGTGGCGAGGCACGCCGCCTTGTATTGGCCCGCGCACTGGTCCGCAACCCCAGAATTCTGCTGCTTGACGAACCCACCGAAGGACTTGACGACACCACAGCAAGGGCTGTTTTGCAAGGGATACGGACGGTTCTCCCCAATGCCGTCATTTTGATTGCAGCACACAGGCAGGCAGAGCGTGAGTTTGCGGATCAAATTCTCGAATTAAAATAATTATCGCAATCCAGGGCCATTTTTGACCTCCATCAATGTGCATTTAGGCCAGTATGTTATTATATTCGCGAATAATAATTTACACCGCAGAAGTTCTACCTTAGCGGTAACTGGAGCCAAGAATTATGGAATTTGGCATCGTCGAGCTGTCACGGCTGCAATTCGCCATGACGGCCATGTATCATTTCCTCTTTGTGCCGCTGACCCTGGGTTTGTCCATTGTGGTCGCGATCATGGAGACCGTCTATGTCATGACCAACCGCCCGATCTGGCGGCAGATGACAAAATTTTGGGGTACGCTGTTCGGGATCAACTTTGTTCTCGGCGTTGCGACCGGTATCACAATGGAGTTCCAGTTCGGCATGAACTGGAGCTATTATAGCCACTATGTCGGTGACATTTTTGGCGCGCCTTTGGCAATTGAAGGCCTGATGGCCTTCTTTCTTGAGGCGACCTTTGTCGGCCTGTTTTTCTTTGGCTGGGACAAGCTGGGCAAAGTGGCCCATCTGGTCGTGGCTTGGCTGGTGGCAATCGGGTCCAACTTCTCGGCCCTGTGGATTTTGATCGCCAATGGCTGGATGCAAAACCCGGTGGGCGCACAATTTAATCCGCAAACCATGCGCATGGAAATGACGGATTTCTTTGCCGTGTTGTTTAACGAAGTTGCGCAGGCAAAATTTGTCCACACCGTCAGCGCGGGCTATGTCACGGCAGCGGTTTTTGTCATTGGCGTTTCGGCTTGGTATATGCTCAAGGAACGCCATATCGAACTTGCCCGCCGTTCCATTACGGTTGGCGCGGCCTTTGGGTTGGCGGCAGCGTTTTCGGTGGTGCTTCTGGGCGATGAAAGCGGTTATTCCGCCACCCATAGCCAGAAAATGAAACTCGCCGCGATCGAGGCGATGTGGGATACCGAAAAAGCCCCGGCATCGTTTAACCTGATTGGCTTTCCCGACCAGAAGGCGCGTGAAACGCATTATGCCATCGAAATCCCGTGGGTCATGGGTTTGATCGGCACACGGTCGTTAACAACGGAAATTCCAGGTATCAACCAGCTTGTCGCACAGGCACAGGACCGTATTCGTTCCGGCATTATCGCCTATGATGCCCTGATGCACATTCGGGCCAAAAACGGCGCACCGGACCCAACCGATACCGCCATTTTTGAAAAACACTCCGCCGATCTTGGCTTTGCGTTTTTGCTGAAAAAATACATAGATGATCCACGCCAGGCCACCGACGCCCAAATCGTGGCTGCGGCAAACGACACCGTTCCCACCGTCTGGCCGCTGTTCTGGGCCTTCCGAATCATGGTTGTGCTGGGCTTCGGCTTTATCGGCACAATGGCTTATCTGTTCTATCGGGCCTCGTTCAAGGGCATGAATTATCCGCGCCCGATGCTCAAACTGGCCGTGATCATGATCCCGGCCCCCTGGATTGCCGCCGAAATGGGCTGGTTTGTTGCCGAATTTGGCCGCCAACCCTGGACAGTGGACGGCGTTCTGCCAACCGCATTGTCGGTATCCTCCCTGTCGATCACCGAAGTGTCGCTGACACTGGCTGGCTTTGTGCTGTTCTATACTGTTCTGTTCATCATCGAAATGGGGCTGATGCTGAAATATATTCGCAAAGGTCCGTATCAGGATGTGGAAGAAACCGAAGCCTGGGTGCAACGCCATAAAAATCGGCTGGCGGGCCGGCGCAATGCCGACTCTATCGCCATGCCAGCGGAGTAACGGCCATGATTCTGCATGATTTAATCAGCTATGACGTCTTGCGCGTTATCTGGTGGGGCCTTTTGGGTGTTCTGCTGATCGGGTTTGCCCTGACAGATGGCTTTGATATGGGGGTTGGTGCCCTTATTCCATTTGTTGGTAAAACTGACCTTGAACGCCGGGTTGCCATCAATACTGTCGGCCCGGTCTGGGAAGGCAACCAGGTTTGGTTCATTCTGGGCGGCGGCGCAATTTTTGCCGCCTGGCCGCCGCTTTATGCCGTGTCCTTCTCCGGCTTTTATCTGGCGATGTTTGTTGTTCTGGCGGCCTTTATCGTCCGGCCTGTCGCGTTCAAATATCGCTCCAAACGCGATGATCCGCGCTGGCGCACCGCCTGGGACTGGGCCCTGTTTGCTTCCGGTGCCGTTCCCGCCCTGTTGTTTGGGGTTGCTGTTGGCAATGTCATTCAGGGTGTGCCGTTCCACCTTACCGAAGACCTTCGTTCCGTCTATGAAGGGGCGTGGTATATCAAATTCATCGGCCTGCTAGATCCGTTTTCGCTTCTGGCTGGTGTCGTTTCGCTCTCCATGCTGGTCATGCACGGTGGGGCCTGGCTGACCCTGAAAGCCGAAGGGGCCGTCCAGCATCGTGCCCGGACCATTGGTTCGGTTGCGGCCCTGCTGGCGGTGGTGGCCTATGCTCTGGCCGGGGTCTGGATGGCTTATGGCATTGAAGGCTATCGTATCGTTGGTGATTATATCACCACCGGTCCATCCAACCCGTTGCACTTCAATGTAGAAAAAACCGCAACATGGTTAACAGCCTATGGTGAACGTCCCTGGATCGCGATTGCACCGGCAATGGGCATTGTCGGCGGTTTGCTGACCTTTTTGGGCTTGCGGGCCGGGCGCGAAATTTCGACATTGCTGTTCTCCAAGATGGCTATTCTGGGGGTTATTTCCTCGGTCGGGCTAACGATGTTTCCCTTCATCATGCCCTCTTCGTCCCATCCGCAGTCATCATTAACGGTGTGGAACAGTTCATCGTCCCAATTGACCCTGTTCATCATGCTTGTGGTCACGGTGATCTTTATGCCGCTGATCCTAATGTACACCGCCTGGGTCTATAAGGTGCTGTGGGGCAAGGTCACAACAGCCAGCGTTCATGATAACTCGCACTCGGTCTATTGACCGGAAAGGACGGAAAACATGTGGTATTTTGCATGGATCCTCGGTCTGCCTTTGGCCGCCATATTTGCCGTATTGAACGCGATGTGGCTGGAACTGCGGGAAGACCAAAAACTTCTGAACCATAACAACGACGCAGAACCGCGCAGGACGCAATCCTAGCAGCACAGCAGGTGTATATTGGCAGGGACTTACAATGCGTCCCTGCCAATATTGCTGGCCAGTTTTTATGATATACCCCGTTTATGTGCCACATCCCAAAACGCCTGCAGTAGACAAAACACGTTCATCAATTCCACTCCGTCTTATCGCAAAACCGTCCGTTATCCTCGTTCACTGCACAATGTCCATATCGTCCGAATTTACGGCTTTCCGGTCGGACACTGTCCGGAATACGGACACTCTTTTCAGCTCCACTGAGTTAGAAAAGAAATAAAAAGCCGCATAATCAGATTGTTAGAACATCTATAAACTGACTGGCACGTTGATTGCCCTCTTTCATGTGCGATCCGGGAGGGATCGTCCAACAAGGAGGAACAATAATGAACGTGCAGAATAAAAACGCGCGTAACGTTCAGGTTCTCGGTATTGATGCTGGTGGAACCATGACCGATACATTCTTTGTCGATGCAAGCGGCGAATTCGTGGTCGGCAAAGCGCAATCAACCCCCCAAAACGAGGCCATCGGCCTGATCAATTCCAGTCGCGACGGTTTGTCGCTGTGGGATATGGATATGTCCGAGGCTCTTGGGCAATTGCAGACCGGCGTTTATTCCGGCACTGCGATGCTCAACCGTGTCGTACAACGCAAGGGCCTGAAATGCGGCCTGATCGTCAATGCAGGCATGGAAGATTTCCATCGTATGGGCCGGGCAATCCAGTGTTATCTGGGTTATGCCTATGAGGATCGCATCCATCTGAATACCCATGCCTATGACCCGCCCCTGGTACCTCGGCAGCTCACCCGGGGCGTGGTGGAGCGTGTTGATATGTCGGGCACGGTCGTCATTCCGCTGCGCGAAGAAAGCGCACGCCAGGCAGCGCGGGAACTGATCGCAATGGATGTTGAAGGCATCGTGATCAGCCTGCTTCATTCCTATAAGAACTCGACGCATGAACGCCGCACACGCGACATCGTGCTTGAGGAAATTGCCAAAAGCGGCAAGAATATCCCGGTTTTTGCCTCGGCGGATTATTATCCGGTGCGCAAGGAAACACACCGCACCAACACCACCATTCTCGAAGGCTATGCTGCCGAACCCTCGCGCCAGACCCTGAAAAAAATCTCGGATGCCTTCAAGGAACAGGGCACCAAGTTTGACTTCCGCGTTATGGCAACACATGGCGGCACCATTTCCTGGAAAGCAAAGGAACTTGCCCGCACCATCGTTTCCGGCCCGATCGGGGGCGTTATCGGGGCCAAATATCTTGGCGAAGTTCTCGGTTATAAAAATATTGCCTGTTCCGATATTGGCGGAACCTCCTTTGACGTTGCCCTGATCACCCAGGGTGAGCTTACCATCAAAAACGATCCCGATATGGCCCGTCTCGTCCTCTCGCTGCCCCTGGTGGCGATGGATTCCGTCGGGGCCGGTGCGGGTTCCTTTATCCGGCTTGATCCCTATACAAAGGCCATCAAACTCGGGCCGGATTCCGCAGGCTATCGCGTGGGTGTGTGCTGGGCAGACAGCGGCATTGATACCGTGACAATTTCGGATTGCCACATGGTTCTAGGCTATCTCAACCCGGATAACTTCCTTGGCGGGGCTGTTAAGCTTGATCGTCAACGCTCTGTTGATGCCATCAAAACACAGCTTGCCGATCCGCTTGGGCTTTCGGTCGAGGATGCCGCCGCAGGTGTGATCGAACTGCTTGATTCCGACCTTCGGGATTATCTGCGGTCTATGATTTCGGGCAAAGGTTATTCGCCAGGCAACTTCGTATGCTTCTCTTATGGCGGTGCCGGTCCGGTCCATACATATGGCTATACCGAAGGACTGGGCTTTGAAGATGTCATCGTGCCGGCATGGGCGGCCGGTTTCTCGGCATTCGGCTGTGCCGCAGCCGATTTTGAATATCGCTATGACAAGTCGCTCGACATCAATATCGCCCCGGATGCCTCTGACGCGGAAAAAATAGCCGCCTCGAAAGTGCTGCAGGAAGCCTGGGAAGAGCTGACCGAACGCGTGCTCGAAGAATTCAAGCTTAATGGCTATGACGCGGACAAGGTTCAGCTTCAGCCGGGCTATCGCATGCAATATCGCGGACAGCTCAACGATCTTGAAATCGAAAGCCCGATCCATTCGGCATCAACTGAAGCCGACTGGGAAAAGCTGGTCGAGGCCTATAACAATACTTATGGCCGGGTTTATTCCGCCAGCGCACGCTCGCCTGAACTGGGTTATTCGGTAACAGGCGCGATCATGCGTGGCACCGTCCCCATCCCCAAACCAACCATCCCGAAAGAAGAGCTGCAATCCGAAACCCCGCCCGAAGAGGCAAAGCTCGGAACACGTCAGTTCTATCGCAAGAAACGCTGGATGGAAGCACAGCTCTATCGCATGGAATCGCTGCTGCCAGGCAATCACGTCACAGGGCCGGCAATCATTGAATCTGATGCGACCACTTTCGTCGTCCCCGATGGTTTCGAGACATGGCTCGATGAACATCGTTTGTTCCACCTGAAGGAAGTCTGAGCATCCGCTGATAGCGACGGAATGCCAACCCTCATGCCTGAATAAGGAACGACATTATGAATATCTCCCTGGATAACAAACACTCACAGGATACCGCCAACGGTATTGTGCGCGGTGGAGAAACCCTCAAGGAACATCGCGACCGCCTGATGGAAGCAACAAAACGGACCAAGCACTATGCCGGTCTGGAAAGGATGGAACTGCGCGACAGCGACCCCATCCTTTATAATAAACTCTTTTCGCGCCTTCGGGCCGGTGTGGTTGATGCCCGCGAAACCGCCAAAAAAATCGCGGCCTCCCCGATTGTTGAACAGGAAGGCGAGCTTTGCTTCACCCTTTATAATGCGGCAGGCGACGCGATCCTGACCTCGACAGGCATCATTATCCATGTCGGCACGATGGGCGCCGCGATCAAATACATGATCGAGAATAACTGGGAAGCCAATCCCGGTGTGCGCGACAAGGATATTTTCTGCAACAATGACTCCCTGATCGGTAACGTTCACCCGTGTGACATTCACACCATCGTGCCAATCTTCTGGGAAGGTGAACTGATCGGTTGGGTCGGCGGTGTAACCCATGTCATCGATACTGGCGCAGTCGGCCCGGGCTCGATGGCAACCGGCCAGGTGCAGCGTTTTGGCGATGGCTATTCGATCACCTGCCGCAAGGTTGGCGAAAACGATACGCTGTTTCGCGACTGGCTGCATGAAAGCCAGCGCATGGTGCGCACCACGCGTTACTGGATGCTTGATGAACGTACACGCATCGCAGGCTGCCACATGATCCGCAAGCTTGTCGAGGAACTAATCGCCGAAGAAGGCATCGATTCCTACTGGAAGTTCGCCTATGAATCCGTCGAGCATGGTCGCATCGGGTTGCAGAACCGCATCAAGGCCATGACCATTCCCGGCAAATACCGGCAGGTCGGCTTTGTCGATGTTCCATACAACCACGAAGATGTGCGCGTCCCTTCCGACTTTGCCAAGGTCGATACCATCATGCATGCCCCCTCCGAGATTACCATTCGTGGGGATGCGACATGGCGTCTTGATTTTGAAGGCTCAAGCCGCTGGGGATGGCATACCTATAACGCTCATCAGGTCAGCTTTACATCCGGTATCTGGGTGATGATGACGCAAACCTTGATCCCCTCGGAAATGATCAATGATGGTGCAGCTTATGGGACCGAATTCCGCCTGCCCAAAGGCACCTGGATGAACCCCGATGACCGCCGGGTTGCGTTTTCCTATTCCTGGCACTTCCTTGTTTCCGCCTGGACAGCCTTGTGGCGGGGGCTCTCGCGGTCCTATTTCGGTCGTGGCTATCTCGAAGAAGTTAATGCCGGTAACGCCAATACATCCAACTGGTTACAGGGGGGCGGCTTTAACCAGTATGATGAAATCCATGCCGTAAACTCGTTTGAATGTGCAGCCAATGGTACCGGAGCAACTGCCGTGGGTGACGGGCTTTCCCATGCTGCGGCGATCTGGAACCCGGAAGGTGACATGGGCGACATGGAAATCTGGGAACTGGCCGAACCCCTTGTCTATCTGGGCCGACAGATCAAGGCATCGTCGGGTGGTTCGGGCAAATATCGTGGCGGGTGCGGCTTTGAAAGCCTGCGCATGGTCTGGAATGCCAAGGACTGGACGATGTTCTTCATGGGTAACGGCCATATTTCCTCGGACTGGGGACTGATGGGGGGGTATCCGGCATCATCGGGCTATCGCTTTGCCGCGCACGAGACCGGCCTCAAAAAAATGATCGAGGATGGAAAGGATATTCCACTTGGCGGTGATACCGATCCGCAAAATCCGGTCTGGGATTCCCTTATCAAAGAAGCGGTCATCAAACGCGACAAACAGGCCATCACGACCGAGGAAATGTTTGCCGATTACGACCTTTATCTCAACTATATGCGGGGCGGCCCCGGATTTGGCGATCCGCTTGATCGTGATCCGCAGGCTGTCGCGGATGATGTAAATGGCGGTTACGTTCTTGAACGTTTCGCCCGGCAGGTCTTTGGCGTTGTCCTTCAGAAGGGCGACGACGGTGCAACGGTTGATGTCGCCGCAACCGATGCCGAAAGACAGGCCATCCGCAAGGCCCGTATCGCCAAAGCCGTTCCGGCCCGTGAGTGGATGAAAGCCGAGCGGGAAAAAATTCTTGCCAAAGATGCCGAAACCCAAGTCCAGCAGATGTTTGCGGCCTCCTTCAAACTTGGGCCGCGCTTTGAAAAGGAATTCCGGGAGTTCTGGGACCTGCCGGAAAGCTGGACGCTAAAAGAGGAAGAACTCGGCATCCCGAGTTACGGCGCCAACTATTCGATGGATGTCTCGGAACTGCCGGACGTCAAGACCGTGCAATTCGTTGACGAATAAGAATAACGGACAGTCCGAATACGGGCACTGCGTTCCGTATCGGCGTGCCACCCCTTCCAGGAGGAATATCATGACAAGCTATACTCGCGCCAAAATCTCCGATCTCATCGACGGCAAGATTGATCCTGATACCCTGCATCAGATGCTCTCCACCCCCAAAGACCCGGAACGCTTCCAGACCTATATTGAAATTCTGCAGGAACGGATGCCCTGGGATGAAAAAATCATCCTGCCGCTGGGGCCAAAGCTGTACATCGTGCAGCAAAAACAGTCGAAACAATGGACAATTCGCTGTGAATGTGGCCATAATTTCTGCGATTGGCGTGAAAACTGGAAACTTCATGCCCTGGTCAGTGTTCGAGATACGCCAGAACAGATGGAAGAAATTTATCCCCGTCTCATGGCTCCGACACCAACCTGGCAGGTCATCCGCGAATATTATTGCCCTGAATGCGGTACTCTGCATGATGTGGAAGCACCAACACCTTGGTATCCAATCATCCGCGACTTCGAGCCGGATATAGACACTTTCTACAAAGAGTGGCTCGGGCTCCCTGTCCCGGAACGAAGCGACGCCGCGTAACGCATATACCAGAATATAAGGACGAGTGCGGTTCTTGCGGATCGCGCTCGTCGATCAGCAGGAGAGCACTTGATGGATAAAGTCTTTTCGACGGCGACATCGGCACTTGCAGATGATCTTAAGGACGGAATGACAATCATGTCAGGTGGCTTTGGACTTTGCGGGATTCCCGATTGAGGGAAAAGCAGAAACCGATTTGATCGATGCTGGCAAGCAAACTATCACCGAGTCAAAATAAGCTATTTTTCCTCGGCTGAAAGTTTTTCCAAGATCCGTGGCGACCCCGCCAACTGGATGATCCCGGGCAAGATGGTCAAGCAATGGGCGGCGCAATGGACCTTGTTGCCGGCGTCAAACGTGTTGTCTTCGTCATGGAACACGCGGCACGAGGCTAATCAAAACTTCTGTCAGAATGCACGCTTCCCCTGAAGGCATACCCGTAAAGGCCTCAGATTAGAGAATTCAATGACATGAGAACCGCACAAAAAAGCCTGGCAGCATGATGTCTCGTGTTGCCAGGCTTTTATTATGATAATCCGTGACAAAAATTTGACCCCGCGCGCGCCAATCCCGTGTCACTCAGTGCATAATCCCGTATCGTTCAAGACGCAAATAAAGTGTCGAACGCGCTATGCCAAGCTGTTTGGCCGCTTCGGTCAAATTCCCATTGCACTGGGTCATGGCTGCCCGAATGGCCGTTTCTTCCACACGTTGCAAAATATTTGTGTGACCATGCCCTGTTCGATCCCGAACATCCGCACTCAGCTCCGGCGGAATATCCTGCATTCCAATATTACCGCCACGATTGAGTGCCACAGCCGTTTCGACAACATTGCGCAATTGCCGCACATTGCCAGGCCATGTGTAACGGCAAAACACATCAAGCACCTCATTGGTAAAATGCGGATTGGGCCGCCCCATCCGATGCACGGCATTCTGCGCAAAATGCTCAGCCAGAAGTGCGGCATCATCACCTCTCTCACGAAGGGCGGGAATGCCTACCGTTGCAACGGCAATCCGGTAATATAAATCACTTCTGAACCGGCCTTCCGCTATTTCGGACTGCAGCGAACGATTGGTCATCGAGACAAGGAAAAACTGAACTTTCTGTCCATCCTGTGACCCCACCGGATAAACAACACCATCTTCCAGCACCCGCAAAAGATAGGGCTGTAATTCAAGTGGTAACTCGCCAATTTCATCAAGGCAAAGTGTTCCACCCTTCGCCGCAATGATTTTTCCTTCCCGCCCGCGAATATCGGCACCGGTAAAGGTTCCCTTGGCATATCCAAACAACTCGCTTGCAATCAGGTCTTTGGCAATACCGCCACAATTAACCGGCACAAACGGACTTTGCGGTGCATTGGCGGCCTGGTGTATTGCGCGCGCGAACAGTTCCTTGCCCGTACCGGTTTCCCCTTCAAGAAGAACCGGCAGGCCTGCTTCAACAAACTGGCGAGCGCGTTCTTTCGCCCCCCGCAAGGCAGGACTTTCTCCCAGAATTTCGACAAAGGATACAGTGCGTTCCAGGGACGGCGAGCGGGGCACGAATTTGGATGACACCTTTCTGCTCTGCCGCCTGGCCAGAACGATGGCCCCGATACTCGTCCCATCATTCTGGATCAGATTGAGTTCGGTATTGGATAGTCCCTGACGAAATGTATTCTGCCATTCTTCTGGCGGTTTCATTTCGATCTGCGTCTGAAGCCCGCTTTCCTGCAAAAGCATCTCAAGATTATTATCGTCAGTGGCATGGACAATCTGTCCATAACGATCCAGAACAATCATATCCTCGTTCAGCCAAACCGCACGCTTGCTCAGGAACTGGCGCAAAAGCACCTCATGCTCCATTCGCAATTGACGATCAATCGCTGCTTCGATCTCGCTGCCGACCGAAACCGCCAGGGCCATGCTCTGTGGGTTAAATGATTGTGCCGGGCCAGAAACGTCCACAACGCCAATCAAACGTCGTTTTACCGGGTTAAAAACCGGCACGGCGGCGCAAGTCCAGCGTTGCACGCCCTCACAATAATGTTCACTGCCATGAATATGAACGGCCGTTTTCTCAACCAGGGCCGTGCCAATGGCATTGGTACCAATCCTTGCTTCGTTCCAGTCACCTCCCAATTCAAGATGATTATCCCGCCCCGCATCGATAACGCGCGCATCTCCTTCGGTCGCAACAATATGTCCTGTATCATCAGCAAGGATCAGCATCGAGTTCGCATCAGCAAGAAAATGACGGGACCGCTGCAAAGCCGGAAGGGCCGCAGAGATCATGTCAGCACTATGTAATTTACGACGATGCAGATGACCTTCATCAAGCACAGGTGCCTGATTCTGGGCAACATTCACCCGCTGTTCTGCAGAACGTTGCCAGGATTGAGCGACAACACGACGAATTTTGGTGGTCGACAACAAACCATCGCTGACAAAACGTTCCCAGGCACGTTTTATTTCCAACTCCATTCGCGCCTCCTCCCGAGAAGCAGCAAAATTTCCCTCATCATCTCAATATTATTTTTTAGTTGCGTGGTGAGGATTAGTATCAAGCGAAAGATCATACCCCAACGACAGGCCCAATAGAAGGAGCAAGTGGCCTGCTCACGATTTGCGCGTTAATGCGCCCACCGCAAGGGTAAGACAGATTTGAACCTTGTACCTTGAGGGTCTTTTTATTTGGATTACCGCAGTTTTTTCGGCCTTTTGGCGATAAGCGAACGACTATATAGGAAGAATACAGCCCGAAAGACAGTCCGAAACGCAAAAACGCCGCACTCATTTAATTACGACCTCAGACTGCTGACAAACGCCTCGCCAAGAGCGGGGAGTTTGATTCAATAAGGCATGCTCAAAAAACCTTCCGTCCCTCAAACCGAACTTGAGATGATAACGTGGGACAGTCTGGTTCCGACCGACCATCTGTTTCGTAAAATTGATGCCGTTATCGTGATGTCATTGTGGCACAGGATATTTTTGATATCATTGTCGAACAGGCGATCGGACTGGGAAGTTGTTGCCAAATCCCGCGCGGATTATTGGAACGCCCCTGATCTGGCGATTGAAGAAGATCGGGCCGTACATAGCAAAAAGCTGGCAGAAATTGCGCGGCAAGCCTGGACACAAAAGCCGTTCAGATTCAGTCATGATCCGCACCATCAAATGCCGGGACCAAACATTTAAAACAGAATAGATCATGATCAACATTGAGAAGTCATCTCGCCAAATAATGCCGTCCTGAGATCGACACGCTAGAACTTGAAACTGACTTCCACACCTGCATTACGACCTTCTCCTGCCTGAATCGTCGTGGCAGAATTCTGGTAAGTTTTGTAATCCTTATCGAAGATATTTTCGACAAACGCTGCAAGCGCAGGTCATTCCATTCATAACCCAGCCGGAAGTCAAACAATGCGTAAGAGTCTTGCGCATAAGCATTATTTACATCCAGATAGGATTTCCCGTAATAGTTAACATCCAGACGGGGAATAATCGTCTTGGGAAGCCCCGGAATTTCCCAATAGTACTGGATTGCTGCATTTGTGCTTACACGCGGGGAATAAGGGGTCCAATTCCCGTCAAGAGAGTCCGTTGTATTCAACTCGGAATGGTTCAGATTAACCCCGCCCGACAGTTCAAGCGCATCGGTCAGGAAAGCACGCCCGTTAATTTCCATCCCCATAGACTCGGCATCACCGTAATTGCGCAAAACCTGTTGACCGCCGACACCTGTATAAAGCTGGATATCGGAAATATCGATATAATAGACCGATGCTTCGAGTTGCAGTTTGTGATTCAGGAAATTGCCACGTAAACTGGTTTCGTAGTTCCATGAATATTCGGGATCATAGGGAACTTCGGCGGCAGAATTTGGCGCAGTCCGGTTAAAACCACCAGGCTTGTAACCTCTACTAATCGTCGCAAACTGGCTGAAGTTATCTGCCCATTGATATGTCGCGCCTGCTTTCGGTGAAAAAGTCGACCATGAATCGTCTGCAATCATTGACAGGCCACCGGTTTCATTAAAATTGAAATCGGCCTTATCGACAGAATAACGTCCACCGGCAGTCAAAGCCAGACGATCCGTTGCAGCGTACGTACCTTCGCCAAAAACGGCATAACTTTCCTGATCAACATCCGCGACATAAGGATTGAACGTAGAGAAAGAAACCGCATCGCGCTTGAAAGAGACCTTTTCGGCATAAATACCGGCCACACCCGATAACGCGCTGTTTTCTGGCTCGAAAGACAACCGCAGTTCCTGGGAAATGCTATCCTGATCCTCGTTCTGACGCGCAACAAAAACCCGGTTCATTTCCCTCTTTTGCGCACCGGTAATTGACGTCAGTTTCATCTCACCGAAGTCATAGCTAACATTCAGGTCTGCACCACGCGAACGTCTGTCAGTGCGATCTGTCGCCGGAAGGGTAAAAGGGCCAACAGTTGTTGTCGTACTGGCCTTTTTTGACTTCCAATTATTTTCGTTAAAAAAAACCTCTTCAGCAATATCCCGGTCATAACGCAATCCCAATGTCACATCCAGAGGGCTGCCGTGACATCCGGACGGTCTCCTCCCCGTCAGACAAAGCCGTTGACAACTGCTCGCATCCTGTTAACCTCCTTATTGAAAAAATTCATAACAATAATAAAAATTCAATCAAGCTTAGACCGGATCCCATAAGGGCCGGTCCAACGTCAAAAAATGAATACCCCGGCCAATACCGGGGTTTGGGAGGAAAAATGAAAAAGGCTCTCTCCATCGCCACGGCGCTGGTCGTTCTCGGCGTAGCCGGATCCGCCAGCGCGCAGGACACCCCCGCATTCCACTGTGAACCGGGTGAAACCTATTACATGAACGTCATGATGAGCGGCATCGAGTACTGGAAGCCGGTCTACGAAATGTTCGAACAGGCCGCGCATCAACTTGGCTGCGAGGCCGAGTTCACCGGGACGCCCGAATACGACGTGAACAAGCAGCTCACGTCGTTCGAGCAGGTCCTGGTCCGCTCCCCTGCCGGCATCCTGCTGCATCCAATGAACCCCGACCCCTTCGTCGAGCCAATCAACCGCGCCACAGCCAACGGCACGCCTGTCGTGACCTTCGCCGCAGATTCGCCGAACAGCAACCGCGTCGCCTACGTTACCTCCGATAACAACCGTGAAGGCCGTGCTGCAGCTGATGCCATTGCCGAGGCAATGGGCGGCAAGGGTACCTATGCCGTTCTCGAAAACCCCGGCCAAGACAATCACGACCGCCGCGTGAAAGCCTTCATCCAGCGCATGAAGGACAAGTGGCCCGATATGACCCTGGCGGGACGGGCGATCACCAACCAGGATCCCAACAAAGCCTATCAGGCGGTCAGCAGCCTGGCACAGGCCCACCCGGACCTCGGTGCCGTCTTCATGCCCGAGGCAACCTCAGCTATCGGCGCGTCCCAAGCCGCTTTAGAAGCCGATCAAAACATCAAAGTGATGTGCGTCGATGTGAACGCCAAGGTCCTGGACCTCATCAAGGCGGGCGACATGTTCGGGGCCATCAACCCGAACCAGGGCATCCAGGGCTATATGGGGTTCATGGCCTTGTTCCTGGCCGCACATCCCGGCCTGATCGACCCCATGAACGACTATAAGCGGACGGGCAAGAACCCCTTCAGCTTCCCCTTGCTCGACAACGGCTTCTCGATGGTGACGCCCGAGAACGCGGACGACTTCCGTTGGAATGAGTACAAGGCCCGTCGCGACGGCTGACAGGTCCGTCCACACGCCTGACATCCAACGTCCGCAAAGGGGCCGACGCCGCCGAACCATATGTCGGCCCCGTCAAAGGAGGTATATATGTACAGCACTCCTGTGCTTGAATTGCGTCAAATCTCCAAGTCGTTCGGTCCCGTGAAGGCCCTGCGAGGCGTGGATTTCTCGGTTCGGGCCGGTGAAATCCACGCCCTCGCCGGAGAGAACGGCGCTGGCAAGTCCACTCTCATGAACATCGCCGACGGCATTTTGCATCCAGATTCCGGAGAGATCCGCGTCGACGGGCGGCCGGTCTCAATCACCAGCCCCCTGGAAGCGCAACGCCTCGGCATCGGGCTCGTCCACCAGGAAATCGCCCTGTGTCCGGATGTGACGGTGGCGGAAAACATCTTTATGGCCGCGACGGCGCTGTCCCCGCGCCTCTTCACCGACCAGAGGGCCTTGGCGACCAAAGCGCAGCAGGTCATGGACCGACTCTTGCCGATCCCGGTCGGTACGATGGTGCGCAGGTTGTCCATCGCCGAACAGCAACTGGTGGAAATCGCCAAGGCGCTCACCCTGGACTGCAAGGTCCTCATCCTGGACGAACCAACGGCGGCACTGACGGAGACCGAAGCGGAAACCCTGTTCGGCTTGATGAAGACGTTCCGCGACCAGGGCATGGCGCAGATCTACATCAGCCACCGTATGTCCGAGATTTTTGATTTGTGTGACCGGATCACGGTATTCCGCGACGGGCAGCACGTCAGCACCAACGCCATCGCTGACATGACGCCCAGCAAGGTGGTGGACAATCTGGTGGGACGCACGCTCGACCAGTTGTTTCCCGCCAAGGCAGAGCGTCTCGACGAGACGCCGGTCCTATCGGTACGCGGGTTGTCGGACAACGGCGACCTCGACGCCATTTCCTTCGACCTCCGGGGCCGAGAGATCCTGGGCATCGCCGGATTGATCGGCGCCGGACGGACGGAAATCGCCGAAACCGTATGCGGCCTGCGCCCCAAGGCAAGCGGCGACATCGTATTGAACGGCAAAGCCGTGTCCATCCAGCACTTTGCTGACAGCATCGAGGCCGGCATCGTCTACCTGTCGGAGGACCGCAAGGGCGCGGGCCTGTTCCTCGATCTGCCCATCGCCCAGAACATCACGGCGCTCGACACGCGCATGGCATCGCGCGGCGGGTTTCTCAAGCCAGCCGAGGAAGAGCGCATGGCCATCGCATTGGGGAAACGTGTCGGCCTAAAGTGCGGATCCATCCAAGACCCGGTCTCAACCCTATCGGGCGGCAACCAGCAAAAGGTCGCCATCGCCCGGATGCTGGCCGTCCGCCCACGCCTCGTCTTTCTGGACGAACCCACCCGCGGCGTTGACGTGGGCGCCAAGGCCGAAATCTACGACATCGTTCGCGACCTGGCCGAGCATGGAACGGGTGTCGTCGTCATCTCGTCGGAATTGCCGGAATTGATCGGTCTCTGTGACCGTATCCTGGTGATCCACGAAGGCCGGATGGCCGGCGAGGTGTGGGGCGACGCCATGACAGAAGAAACCATTATGCACATAGCATCCGGCCTGGGCGCCACGTCGCCCCAGCCGCAACCAGCCACCGTCTGAAGCGGTCGGGAGGAAACAAAGACAATGCAAACCACAACGACCTCACCCTTACCCCCGGCCGCTTCCGACCGGACCACTGCCAGCGGTCTGCTGCACAAGATGTTCCACCAGCGCGAGGCAGGCCTAGTGGCCATCATCCTGGTGCTGTTCATCGCCATGAGCTTCGCATCGCCATACTTCCTGACATGGCCCAACATCAAGGCCATGCTCATGTCTTTCGCCGTCGAGGGCATCGTGGTCGTGGGCATGACCGTATTGCTCATCGTCGGCGGTCTCGACCTGTCGGTCGGTGCCGTGGTGTGCCTGTCGATGGTGGTGGGCGGGCAGGTTTTCCTGGCCGGCTTCGACCCCTGGACCGCCAGCTTGGCCGGGCTTGCCGCCAGCGGTTTGGTGGGCGTGGGAATCGGCTTCTGCGTCACCCGGATCGGCTTGAGCCACTTCATCGCCTCGCTGGCCGCGATGGTCATCGTGCGTGGCCTGTGCATGGTCGTAACCGGCGGGACTCCGCTGTCGCTGTTCAGCTTGCCACCGGAGTTCAAGTTCATCGGCCAAGGCGACATTTTCGGCCTGCCGGTGGTCATCCTCATCTTCGCCGGAATCGTTATCCTGTTCGACGTGTTGCTGCGGCGGGCGACCTTCTTCCGCAAAATCGTCTATACCGGCAGCAATGAGAAGGCCGCAGCCTACGCTGGCATCCGTACGGATCGGGTGAAATTCATCGCCACCGTCTTCACGTCTCTCATGGCGGGGCTGGCGGGCGTCATCTACATGGCGCGCCTGAGCTCGGCAACCCCCTCCTTCGGTGTCGGCATGGAGCTGAACGTCATCGCCGCAGCCGTCATCGGTGGCGCCAGCCTGAAGGGCGGCACCGGCTCCATCATCGGGGCAGTGCTCGGAATCGCGCTGCTATCCATCGTGACCAGCTCGCTAATTCTGTTAAATGTTTCGGCCTATTGGCAGGAAATGACCAAAGGTATCATTCTGCTTGCAGCAGTGTCCTTCGACCATATCCTGAACCACTACAGGGCGCGCTGATACCAGCGCCTGCGAAAGGACCAGAAACGCCATGACCATGCCCGACCAGGACAAAAACGACGATCTGCACCGCATCTACCGGGTGCTGAACCTCTATTACGTCGAGAACCGCAAGCAGGCGGAAATCGCCCGAATCATCAACCAATCGGTGGGGACCGTGAACCGGCTCATCAAGTTGGGCCGGGACATAGGGATGGTGGAGATCACCATCCGCAGCCCTTTCGACACGGCTGCCGACCTCTCGCGGCGTCTGGTGGACCGGAGCACTCTGCACCGGGCGGAGATCGCCACAACCGTCTCGTCGACGGACGATGGTGCCAACCTGCGCAGCGCCGGTCGGGCCGCCGCCGCCATGTTGGCGGAACATCTGCGTGACGGCCTTGTCATCGCCATTACCGGCGGCAAGGGCGTCAGCTCCTTGATCGATGCCCTGGAGATAAGCCGCAAGTACGATGTGACGGTCGTTCCCCTGACAGGGGGGGTGCAAGGTAAGCACTACACCGACGTGAACCACCTTTCGACCGTTCTGGCGGGTAAACTTGGCGGGACGGCGCATCTGGTTCATGTGCCCATGTTTGCCTCCTCCGAAGCGGAGAGGGAGGCCTTGATGGGCGTGCGCTCCTGCGTGGAGGCGTTCGATCTCGCGCGACGGGCCGACATTGCCATCGTCGGCATCGGCTCCATACACGCCGATGTCTCAAGTTATTTTGACCTGACGCCGCGCACCCGAGAGGACCGCGAGGGTATCCGGGCATCAGGTGCCGAGGCAGAACTCGTCGCGCACCTGCTAACAGCCGACGGCGCCGTCGCCGACTACATCCTGAATCGCCACCTCGTCAGCTTGAAACCGGACGAACTGGCCCGCATCCCGTTCTCTTTCAGCGTCGCTACCGGACCGGACAAAACCGACGCCATCGCCAGCGTCCTGCGCGGCGACTACCTCACCGCGCTGGTCACCGACGAGGCCACGGCCGGTCGTGTCCTCCAGTGTCTGGACCGCACCAGCCCGCCCCCTAAAACTTCGGAACTCTCATGACTGCATTCACAGCAATCGGCGCCGCTGGACGGCGCGAGCGGTTGACCCGACTGGCTGCACAGCCAGACCTCGACATTCTCGTCATCGGTGGCGGGATCAACGGCATCTCCGCTTTCCGCGAACTCGCCCTTCAGGGGCTGAGGGTCGCCCTCGTCGAAAAGAACGACTACTGCCACGGCGCCAGTGGCGCCCTGTCCCGCATGGTCCACGGCGGCCTCCGCTATATGGAAACCGGCGAGTTCAAGCTGGTCCGCGAGGCCCTGGCCGAGCGCAATCGCCTGCTGCGGAACGCACCCCATTACGTCGGTCCACTGGCAACGACGGTGCCTCTGTTCGATTATGCGTCCGGCCTGACCAGTGCTCTGCAACGTTTCCTGCGACTGACGGAAAAGCCGTCGCGCCGAGGAGCGGCGCTGGTGAAGGTGGGTCTGACGCTCTACGATTGGTTCACGCGCGGGACTTCGGGCATGCCCGGGCATGGGTTCGCCGGCCGCGCCGCAACCTTCCGCCGCTGGCCCAACCTCAATCCGGATGTCCGCTGCACCGCGACGTATTACGATGCCCAGATCACATACCCCGAGCGCCTCGGCCTCGAAATGATACAGGATACCGTGACCGCTTGCCTTGACGCCACGGCCCTTAATTACGTCGCGTTCAACCGGCTTGAGGCCAACGGCGCGGTTATCCTGCATGATTGCGTGACCGGTGACGACATCACCGTCCGGCCGAAGCTGGTCATCAACGCCGGTGGCGCCTGGACCGACATAGCCAACGAAAGCCTGGCCGAGGGGGCCCCACGGTTGATCGGCGGCACCAAAGGCTCTCACCTCATCGTCGACAACCCCAAGCTCTACGATGAGTTGGGAGACCACATGATCTATTACGAGAACCAGGAGGGCCGCGTCTGCATCCTGTTCCGCTACTTCGACCGCGTACTGATCGGCTCCACCGATATTCGGGTCGACACACCGGACACGGTGCGCTGCGAGGACGAGGAACGCGCCTATATCCTCGAATCCGTCCGTTTTGTCTTCCCTTCCATCGAGATCACGCCAGACCAGATCGTCTATACTTTTTCCGGCGTGCGGCCTTTGCCCTATAGCGATGACGGACCCACCGGCCGCATTTCCCGCGACCATTCCGTCCAAGCCCTGGAGCCAACGGCGACGCGCCCCTTTCCCGTGCTCTGTCTGATTGGTGGGAAATGGACCACCTTCCGGGGCTTCGGCGAACTGGTGGCCGACGACGTGCTGGCGCGCCTTGGCCGTGATCGCACCGTCGATACCAAGGAAATGCCCATCGGCGGCGGCCGCGACTTTCCTGCCCCTACCGCGCGGTCTGACGCAATCGCCGAACTGGCACGCGCCCACGGTCTGTCCGAGGCTCGCGCCCAGACGCTGTTCGCCCGTTACGGCACCGGTGCCCGCCAGGTCGCCAAGACCCTGGCAACCGAAGGCGACACGCCGCTGAAGTCCCTGCCCGAGTACAGCTGCGGGGAACTCATTCATTTGATCCGTCACGAGGATGTTGTGATGCCGGCGGACCTGTTGATCCGCCGGACCGCCATCGCCATAACCGGTCGCCTGTCCACCACAACGGTGCGCGAGGTGCTCGCGATCATGGCCGACACCTGCGGCTGGTCTGCCGAATACGTCCGTGGGGAGTATGAAACACTCCGCGATCTGCTCGCCACGCGCCATCGCGTCACCCTGGCGCCTCTGCCCGAAGCCGCAGAAACCCTGCAATCCTAAAGGAGCCCTTCATGCCGTCCACCTGGAAAGCCCGCCTCAACCGCATGTTCCGCAACGGCAAGTGCCTGGATGTTGCCATCGACCACGGCATCTTCAACGAGCCGACCTTCATCCCCGGCTTGGAGGATATTGACGGTGTGGTCGGGCAACTCGTCAAAGCCATGCCGGATGCCATCCAGACCAATTACGGCCAGGCGGACACCCTTCAGCGGGTCGAGACACCTGAGAAGCCGGCGCTGGTCCTGCGGATCGACGTCGGTAACGCCTACAACACCATCCGTCACCGTGAAATGTGGAGCATCCTGCAAAACCCGGAGGAGCCGCTTGTCGGCGCCATCCAGATGGACGCCGTCGCCGTGGTCGTGAACATGTATCTCATCCCGAACGAACCGGGCCTGTTGCGCCAATCCATCGAGAACGTTTCCAAGGTGCGGCGCGAGTGCGAAAAGTACGGCATGCCGCTGATGCTAGAACCGCTGGTCATGCAGGCGCCCAGCGAGAAGGGCGGCTACCTGGTTGACGGTGACACCGACAAGATCGTCGCAATGGTTCGCACCGCCCGGGAACTTGGGGCCGATGTCATAAAGGCCGACCCGACCGACAACGTCGAAGACTTCCACAAGGTCGTCGAGGCCGCACGGTGCCCGGTGCTGGTGCGTGGCGGAGGCAAAGGCGAGATCGGCAAGGTCTTCGAGAAATCGGTCGCCCTGATGGGCCAAGGCGCAAACGGTATGGTCTATGGCCGCAACGTCTACCAGCATGACAATCCCGCACGCGTCGCTGCCGCTCTCAAGGCAATCATTCATGACGGCGCCGATGCGACACGCGCATTGGAGATCTACAACAGCAAATAATACCGCCGCGCGCCGCCGACAAAAAAAGCAAGACAGCACGGTGGCGCGCGCTCTGACGCAGAATGCGTCTGCATGGGAGGAAGTCATGTCTCAATACCTGCTAGGCATTGATGCCGGCAACACCATGGTGAAGGCCGTTCTGTTCACCGTAGATGGTAACCAAGTCGCAGTAAGTTCATCGCCGGGCCGCACCTACCGACCGCACCCGGGACACGTCGAACGCGACATCTCGGAACTGACGGCCGGCCTCCGTCACGCCATCGCCGAGTGCCTCAACATGGCCGGGATCGACGCAAAGGACATTTGCGGCGTCGGCGCGGCGGGGCACGGCAACGGTCTATACATGCTCGATCGCGACGGCCGACCGCTCAAAGGGATCCAATCCATCGACACCCGTGGAACCACCATTGTCGACAGCATGAACAGGGCGCGGCAAACGGCGCACGAGATGTCATTGCAGAAGGTGTGGGCGGCGCAGACACCGGTACTTCTCCGCTGGATGAAGGAGCACGAACCCGACCTGCTGGCCCAGGCCGGTGCCTTGCTCTTGTGCAAGGATGTCATCGTCAATTATCTGACGGGCGTGATATGTACCGATATCTCCGATGCCTCCATCGCCGGACTGATTCGCTTTCCCGAACGGCGATACGACGCCGACCTGCTGGCGATCTACGGCATCGGCGACCTGTTGGAGAAATTGCCTCCGGTGCGCGAAACCTGCGACATCGTCGGCCATGTCACGGAGGCGGCTGCGCGGGAAACCGGCCTCGCCGCCGGGACACCGGTCGTGGCGGGTATGATCGACATCGTGGCCAGCGCGCTTGGCTCTGGTGTGTCCCGGGTGGGCGAGGCCTCGGTCGTGGTGGGTACGTGGAGCATTAATCAGATCATCGTCGACCGGCCTAAGCTCGACGACCTGGTGTTTATGACCACGCCTTTCGGCCGCGACCGATACATGGTGGTCGAAGCCAGTCCCACGTCGGCGGCGAATCTGGAGTGGTTCTTGCGCACCTTTGGGGTGTACGACGACGAACCGGGCGATCCGGCGGCAGCGTGCAGCAAGGCCGTGGCCAGCGTGACCCCGACGACGGGGCTTCCTCTGTATCATCCTTACCTCTACGGTAGCGCCTTCGACGGCAACGCGCGCGGAGGTTTTTACAATCTTACGGAGTGGCACACCCGGGCAGACGTTCTCTATGCGCTGTTCGAGGGCGTGACCTTTGGGCACCGCCATCACCTCGACACCCTACGCGCCGCCGGTGCCCAGGTAGACGAGGCGGTACTCTCCGGCGGCGGCGCTCGCAGCGAGATCTGGCCGCAGATGTTCGCTGACATTCTGGGCATTCCGATCACGACCAGCCATTGCACCGAAACGGGCGCCTTGGGCGCCTGCGTCGCCGCCGCCGTCGGGCTGGAGCTGTTTCACTCTCTGCGCGCGGCGACGGACGCCATGGCGACGCGAGCACATCATTTCGAGCCAGGCCGCTTCGATGCCACGGTCCTGAACGCACGCTATGCGGCCTTCCGCAACTTGGCTGAAACCATGGCCCCCGCTTGGGCTGCCTCGGCGAGGTCTTAGACAGGGATCGGTCACGGCACCATCGGTATGGAGAACAGGGGGCAAGGATTGCCAGCTCGATCTGTTCAGTCACCAAACCTCGACCCGCGGTTTCAAACCCAACCAATCGCGTCGGATCTTCGTCGAGTTTGCCAATGAGCTAATAACACAACTGCGCCTGCGCGCCCTGAAAGGCTCCGACCTGGCCCGGGCCCTCGGATTTCCGAGTGTATCTATCGCTGCCAACCGAACAGACATCTTGCTGATCGGTGCCGGCAAGCCCGGCATGGTGATATAGATCGTATCGCCTCTATGGCTATTTGCGCCTGCATGTCTTTCTGCGCAAGGAAGGTCTCGTGGTCAATGCCAAGCGAACCTATCGCCTTTATTGTGAAGAAGGACTTCAGGTGCGTCGCCGCAAACGCAAACGGCTGACGCATCGGGATCGCATTCCCCTCGCAACAGCCGTGCGCCCCAGCCAGCGCTGGTCTTTGGACTTGGTTTCGGATGGCTTGTGGAACGGGCGTAGGTTCCGGGTTTTGAATATTGTCGATGTTTGAATGGTCGAAAAAAAAACGGGGTGAAGCTACGGTTTATCCAGCCCGGCAAGCCGACACAGAATGCCTATGTGGAATCGTTCAACGGCTAGTTCCGGGATGAATGTCTCAATGAGAACTGGTTTGCAAGCATCCACGAAGCCCGCAAGACCATTGAGGACTGGCGAAAATACTATAACACCGTCCGGCCCCACTCGGCGCTGGACGACGAAACCCCGGCCGCCTTCGCCGAACAATTCCATCGACGGGGACGCGACCTCCAGTCGCCTCCGGCTCCTTGCGGTCTCGTCCCCGTCGTGGCAAAAGTATCAACGAAACCACTCACCCTGTAAGTGAGACTGTTCCGGGGGGAGGGTCATATCGACAAACGCGAAATGTATATTTCCAGCTACTGGAAACTCTGCGCAAACGAGGAAGCCCACAAATCGGTAAAGCGGGAAGATGCCGAAAGGGAGGAAGCCGCCTGATCGTTCTTCCTGAGCAAAAGGTCTTGAACAAAACATGATATCGATAAAAGCAGATCCGTCATCGAGTCTGCTTTTTCTTATCAAAATCCTAACCAAAATGCCAAAATTACCCGATCACGGATTATCCCGATAAAACGGTGTATCACAATATCTTCATCTTTGGCCGCAGCCCAACTGGCAACAGTTTTGGCTGCCGAAGAAGCCGACCAAAGCACTCCCAAGAAACTTCCTTAGAGAGATGTTGATGGCCTATAATGGGAGGCTATCAACCTTCTAGGAGTTACGACTGTATAACACTGACTTCTTCATCCTGGAAAACTATTTCTGTGCCATCAAGCTCCGTATTATTTATCCAGATCGAACCGTACTATTTCTTTAAAAACACCCAACTGCATATTACTTTTAATAGCCATCTGCGTAAAATTTTCGCCAAATCTTCTCACGGCAAAGCGGCACATCAAACTAAACATAAGAATGATAAAAAACCAAAGTGGCCCAGCATACGTGACTGCCTGTAGAAAATTTACAATCCACTTATTATTCGCAAAAAAATCAGCCCAGAACTGAATTTTCAATAAATAAGCAAGGCTATAGAAGAAAAAATAAACAAAAGAAAAACAAAAATAAAACAGCAAAAAATAGCGAATTCTCATACAGCCATTCCCCTTCCCATCTTCAAAATAGATAATGTAAGGAATTCAACCTACGTTATTCGGCATTAAACAAGATACTGAATTTCATGCCCAGTGACAAATTAGCCATACGACATGTCTTTTCTCTTTACCCCAAAACAAAAAACGCCGCATCTGTAAGGATGCAGCGTTTTTTAGGGTCTGTGATCAGGGAATATGTTTTTGACTGTGTTTAGAAGGCCCGGCGGTGA